>CAMVAJ010000074.1 GCA_947165425.1 uncultured Clostridia bacterium | reverse complement strand
ACAGACACGACGTTCACGATTGACGAGACCGGCAAAGTGACGAGCACCGGCACGGTGACCGAAGACGGCGTGCTGCTTGTTGAGGATGCGAAGATTGGCGTGCCGGTCTTCAACAAGAAGGTTCGGGACATCAATGACAGCACAGATACGAACTACGGCAATTGGCAGGACAGCGCGGATTACGACATCGGCGACGCCGTGCCGTACCGCCTGTATGCTACGCTGGCAGACAACGTGACGGATTATGGCGTGTACCATATCACGTTCACAGATGAGATGGAGAGCGGGAAGCTCGCGTTCAACGCCATCGAGAAGGTGACAGTGAACGGAACCGAGACGACCGACTACACCCTGACCGGCGCGAAGGGCGACAACAAATTTACCGTAACCCTCACATGGGGCGACGGGAAGGCGAAGATCGCTGACAAGTCGCTCAACAGCGGCGTTGTGGAAGTGTACTTTACGGCAAATCTGCTCGATGGCGCAAACATCGGCGCGCAGGGCAACGTCAACAAGGCGAAGCTGGAATACACCAACGGCAACAAGATCAACGACAAGGGCGAGTACGAGGAGACCGACAAGCCCGGCGAGACCGATTGGGACGCCGTGATCGTGTTCACCTACAAGGTGGATATCAACAAGGTTGACCAGAGCGGCAAAGCTCTGGATGGCGCGGAGTTCAAGCTGGAGAAGAAGCTGGCGGACGGCACGATGAAGGGAGTCGAGCTGGACGCGCAGAACAGCACCAAGAGCACGTTCAGCTTCAAGGGCTTGGACGACGGCGACTACATCCTGACCGAGACCGCGGCTCCCGCGGGCTACAAGGCGATCACCCCGATTGAGTTCACTGTCAATGCGGATCACACGGTCACGCTCAACGCGCTGAAGGGCTTCACGGAAGCGGAAGGCCGGACTGCTGACATTCTGACCAAGCTGACCGGCGATGTGACCAAGGGTACGCTGACGCTGACGGCGGACGAGGCCAAGGCGGCGCTGACCGGCGACGTGAAGAACACCGAGTCCGGCAAGCCGAGCTTCGAGAAGAAGATTCAGGACACCAACGACACCACGGGCGAGACCAGCGAGTGGCAGGACAGCGCGGACTACGACATTGGCGACGCCGTGCCGTACAAGCTGACCGCGAAACTGGCAGACAACGTGACGGACTATGTGAAGTATCACATCACGTTCCACGACACGATGGAGGACAGCCTTGACTTCAACGAGATCACGAAGGTGACCGTGGATGGCAAGGAGGTCGCGCCTGCGGATTATCAGCTGACCTCCGAGGCGCACAAGTTCGACCTGACCCTGACCTGGGAGGGCAAGGACGGCGCGAAGATCACCGAGAATCTGAACAGCAAGGTGGTCGAGGTTTACTTCAAGGCGACGCTGAACAAGAACGCAAAGCTGGGCAAGGAAGGCAACGTCAACGAGGCCTATCTGGAGTACAGTAGCAACCCGAACGTGGATCAGAGCGGCAAGCCGAGCGAGGAGACCGAGAACACGCCCGAGGACTTTGTGATCGCGTTCACCTACAAGGTGGAGATCAGCAAGGTCGACGAGAAGAGCCAGCCGGTGACCGGCGCGGCCTTCACACTGGAGAAGAAGCTGAGCAACAAGACCACCAAGCCGGTTGAACTGACCGTGGACGGCAACAAGTTCACGGCGGTGGGTCTGGACGACGGCGACTATATCCTGACCGAGACCACGACCCCCGCGGGCTACAAGGCGATCGATCCGATCAACTTCACGGTGACGGCGGATCATGAGATCGTCTGGACGGACAAGACGGCGCGCCAGAACGTGCTGAAGACGCTGACCGGCAATGTGATCACCGGCGAGCTGACGCTTGCCGCGGACGAGGCCAAGGCGGCGCTGACCGGCGACGTGGTGAACGAGGCTGTCGGCTCCATCATGGTGACCAAGCTGTTCATCCTCCCGGACGAGGAGACCCAGTTGCCGGCGAACTTCAAGATCACCAACGACTACGACGAGACGCTGGTCTTCACCGTGGACAACGCGGACGAGGGCAGCGGCCTGAACGGCATGTACACCTGGACCATCAAGGACGTGCCGGTGGATACGGTGGTCACCTTCACCGAGGAAGGCTATGAGATCGACGGCTTCGCTGTGACCTTCATGGCGGACGGCCAGGTGATGGCCGACAGCGCGGAAGTGACGGTTGTGCAGGGCGACGGGAACGCGGTGTTCTTCGTCAACCAGTACGAGCAGGGCGGCGAGGTGGAGATCACCAAGACCGTCAAGGGCGACCTGAACAAGCTGCCGGAGAACTTCAAGATCACCTACAGCTATGACGTGATGGTCAACGAGGAGAACAAGACCGTGACCGGCGAGCTCACCGAGGCGAACGCCACCGGCACGAACCCCTACACCTGGAAGCTGACCGACGTGCCCTATGGCACCATCGTCTCCTTCACCGAGAGCGGACGTGAATACACGGACGAGACCGGCGAGTACAGCGTCGAGACCACCGTGACGGTGGGCGAGACCGAGACCAAGGACACCAAGGGTTCTGTGACCGTGACGGAGGCCGGCCCGAATAAGATCGACTTCGTCAACGACTACAAGAACAAGCCTCACAGCGGCACCACCTCCCTCGAGGGCGAGAAGACCTGGGATGACAACGAGGACCAGGACGGCCTGCGTCCGAAGGAGTCCATCACGGTGATCGTCTACACGACCTTCACTGGGGTCGAGGGCGCCGAGCCGGTCGAGTATACCCGCATCGAGGTCAAGCCCGACGAGAACGGCAAGTGGAGCTACAAGCTGGAGAATCTGCCCCTGGCCATCGCGAACGAGGCGGGCGAGTACCAGAACGTCACCTACAGCGTGGACGAGGTGGATGTGCCGGAGTACGAGAAGACCATCGACGGCTTCAACATCACCAACACCCACACGCCCGGCACCACCACCGTGCCCGTGACCAAGGAGTGGGACGACCAGAACAACCGCGACGGCAAGCGCCCGGAGAGCATCACCGTGACTCTGCTGGCGGACGGCGTGGCGGCCACGAAGGACGCGGATGGCAACGATCTCACCAACCCGGTGAAGATCACCGAGGCTGACGGCTGGAAGTACACCTTCACCAACCTGCCGAAGAAGGTGGGCGGCAAGGATGTCGTCTACACCGTTACCGAGGGGCAGGTGGAGAACTACGACGCGCCCAAGATCACGGGTGACGCGACAGAAGGCTTCACCATCACCAACCACCGTGAGAATGACAAGATCCGCGTGCGTGTGAATAAGGTGTGGTCCGATGAGCGGAACCGCGACGGCATCCGCCCGGATACGATCAGCTTCAAGCTCTTTGCGGGCGACACAACAGTGAAGCATGAAGGCAGCGATGGTAAGCTGACGGATGTATTTACCCTCCGCAAGACGGAAAGCGGCGCGTGGACAGCCATCAGCGTCACAGTGTCCGAGAACGTGAGCGGCAAGGTCGGCGAGAAGATCGCCTACCGCGTTGAGGAGATCGATGTGCCCGAAGGATATAAGGTCTCCTACTCGCAGGACGACGAGACGGATACCGAGGACAACACGCTCTACCTCCACATCACCAACACCCACGAGAACGAGACCACCGAGATCCCGGTCGCGAAGGTTTGGGACGACAACGACAACGCGGACGGCACACGGCTGCCCAGCGTGACCGTGAACCTCCTGGCGGACGGCG
This sequence comes from uncultured Clostridia bacterium, assembly GCA_947165425.1. Classification (GTDB taxonomy): domain Bacteria; phylum Bacillota; class Clostridia; order Christensenellales; family Aristaeellaceae; genus RUG11272. The sequence continues at coordinate 6,379 of CAMVAJ010000074.1, read as the reverse complement.
CGCAGGTTGACACCGCGCTGCTGAATGCCGAGGGCGACTGGAAGTACACCTTCACCAACCTGCCCAAGTACGCCAGCGGCAAGGCGGGCCAGAAGATCGTGTACACGATCGAGGAGGTCCCCGTGGAGGGCTACGCCTCCGAGATCACCGGCGAGGCGCTGAGAGGCTTCAACATCACCAACACCGAGCTGGTCAGCTTCGACCTGATCAAGACATGGACAGATAAGGATGACCAGGACGGCATCCGCCCGACCTCCATCGAGGTGACGGTCTCCGCCGACATCATCCCCTTCTCCAAGACCCTGACCCTGGACGCCGAGTCCGGCTGGATGGCCACGCTGACCGATATGCCCAAGTATTCCAATGGCAAGGAGATCGGCTATAAGGCGACCGAGAAGGGCTGCGAAGGCTACGCGCTGAACCAGAAGTTCACCTACGAGGCCGGCCTGGAGCTGGAGAATGTGCACCAGCCCGAGACCCGGAACCTGCGCATCAACAAGGTCTGGGTCGATGGCAACAACGCCGACGGCCTGCGGCCGAAGGACAAGGAAGCCGTGAACGCGATCACCATCTCCCTGTACGGGGACGGCGAGCTGGTCAAGGAGTTCACCCCGACCGCGCAGTCCGCGCAGTGGGCCTTCTCCTTCACGCAGCTGCCGAAGTACCGTGACGGCGGCGTGGAGATCGAGTACACCGTGGTGGAGAGCCACCTCGACGGCTACACGGCCACCTACACCAACGTTACCGACGACCTGGGCAACCTGACCGGCGTCGAGATCACCAACACCCACGAGATCAAGAAGCGCGACATCAAGGTGTCCAAGCTCTGGGCGGACCACCAGAACTACGACGGCATCCGGCCCACCTCCGTCACCGTCTACCTGGCGAAGAAGGTCGGCAGGGGCACGGTCGATGTGAAGGGCGTCGATCCGATCGTCCTGAGCAAGGACAACAAGTGGACGGGCGAATGGACGGATCTGCCGTACAACGAGAACGGCATCGAGATCCAGTACACCGTCCGCGAGGTCAAGGTCCCGGCCTACTCCTGGTCCGTGCGCGGCGACATGGTCAACGGCTTCATCGTCCGCAACTTCCACACCTGGAGAACCGGCATGACCACCGGCGACGAGATCCCGGTCTATCCGTTCGTGCTCGGCGGCGTCGGCCTGCTGGCCCTGGCGGCGGCCCTGCTCCTGAACCGGAAGAAGAAGTCCGAGGGCTGAGAACCAGCCCCGGACGGAAGGGAATTTAATCCATAAGAGTGACGGTTCCCCTTCCCGACTACCAACACAGTGCGCCGCACTGTGAACACTCCCAGATCGTGAGGGGCGGTGGACCTCATCCACCGCTGCGGCGGTCCCCCTTCCCCTAAAGGGGAAGGTCGGGAGTGTATACCAAAAACCTTCCCCTTCAGGGGAAGGTGGCAGCCCGCTTGCGGGCTGACGGATGAGGTCCCACGTAAACCAACCAATGGCGTCAGCCCTGGCATGTCTTGCCGGGGCTGACGTAGTATGAAGAGGAAATCCATGAAGAAGAAACTCACGATCCTGCTGGTGGTAGTGGCGGTGGTGTGCCTGGCCGGGGCGCTCTGGTACCCGGTGAACTACTGGCTGCAGCTGCGCCGGAACGAGGACGAGGCCGCCGCGCTCCGTTCGATGCGGGACGCCGCCGCGACGGCGACAGCCGCGCCTGCGACGCAGGAGACCACCGCGCTGACCGCCGCGCCGACGATGGAGCCCACCGATGCGCCGACAGCTATGCCCACGGACGCGCCGACGGAGGCTCCTGCCACGGCACCTGCGCCAACAGCAGCTCTCACAGCTGAGCCGACCATCGCGCCGACGGAGGCACCTGCAAGCGCACCGACGGAGGCCCCCGCCCCTGTGGCGGAGCTGACGCCCGCGGAGCCCGAGCCTGCGACGGAGATCGCCCTGGCGGAGACGGAGCAGGCGGAGGAGGTGACCGTCACGGTCTCCGATCTCGCGCCGGTGGCTGCGCTCACCGAGACCGCGCCGGAGCCCACGGCCGTGATGGCCTGGACGGCGGAGGTCGTCGAGGAGGAGATCGCGGAGCCGACAGCGGAGGCCGTTGAGGAGGAGATCCCACCGACAGCGGAACCCACGGCCATGGAGCCGGTCTCCACCCCGCGCGAGACCGTCCAGCCGCCCGCCCGGACGATGCCGCCGACGGCGGAGCCTGCGCCGGAGGAGCCGCAGGAGGAGACCGCGCCCGCTGCGGAGGAGACGCAGACCGCGGCAATCCCTCCGGAGGAGGAGGACCCGCAGCAGGAGATGCCGCTCCCGCAGGTGGCGCGGCACCGGCTGAAGGTCTCGGGTGAGCTGGAGGAGGAGCCGAGGGAGATCCTGCCCCAGTACAAGGCGCTCTACGAGAAAAACAACGACATGATCGGCTGGCTGACCATCCCGGACACCGGCATCGACTACCCAGTGATGCAGACCCCGCAGGAGAACACCTACTACCTGCACCGGGGCTTCGACCGGAAGGAGAACAACAACGGCAGCCTGATCCTGGAGGCGCTGGCGGATATCAACGAGCCCAGCCCGAACCTCATCATCTACGGGCACAACATGCGCTCCGGCGCGATGTTCGCCCACCTCTCCCGCTTCGCCTACCCGGACTTCTGGCCGGCGCACAAAACCCTGCGCTTCGACTCCCTGTGGGAGACGCGCGAGTATGTGGTCGTGGCCTGCCTGCGCTCGGTGCAGCGGGACGACAACAAGGGCGTTTTCGGCTACTTTGTGGACTTCGCGGACGAGGAGGACTTCAGCCGGTGGCTGAGCTTCATCCGCAGCATGCGCTACTACGACCCCGGCGTGGACTTCGGCGTGGAGGACAACTATCTCACCCTCTCCACCTGCTCCTACCATGAGGAGGACGGCCGCCTGCTGGTGATCTGCCGCCAGCTGCGGGAGGGGGAGACCGCGAGCCGGCTGGAAATGGTGAAATAAGAACTCTTTCTTGACGCCGCTTTCCGGGCTGTGCTATAATGCCGGCGAGACTTCTCCCTGGAGGAACTATGAAGCCGCGCACCAAAAGACTCCTGAACCTGGCACTGATCCTGGGCACGCTGGTGATCGTGATCTGGATCAGCCTGAAAAGCCATGATCTGCCCTCCACCCTGGAGGTGCTCAGCAGGCTGGACCTTCGCAGCGCACTGGCGTGTGTGGGCTGCTTTTTCGGCTTTCTGCTCTGCGAGGCCATCAGCCTGAAATACTTTCTGTACTGCCGCGGCTACCGGATCACGATCCTCTATGCGCTCTATGTGACCGCCGTCGGCCAGTATTACTCGGCCATCACCCCGGGCGCCTCGGGCGGCCAGCCGATGCAGATCTACCACCTGCATCAGCGGCATGTGCCGATGGGCGTCTCCACCTCGGCGCTGCTGACCCGCTTCTTCGCCTTCCAGTTCATGCTCTCGGTCCTCTCCACCGCCTTCTGGATCGCCTACGCGCCCTTTGTCCGGGAGCAGGTCGGCAGCGGCATGTGGGTGCTGATCGTGGGCTATATCTACAATCTCTTCACCTGCGCGCTGGTAATCACGCTGTCGGTTTACCGCCGGCCCGTGGTCTGGCTGGCCGGGCTGATCGTCCGGATCGGGTCGAAGCTCCGCCTGATCAAGCGGCCGGAGAAGACCCTGGAGAAGTGGCTCAAGGGCGTGGAGACCTTCCACGAGAGCATGCAGACCATCATCCGCCGGCCCAGGGAGCTGCTGATCCATCTGCTGCTGGGCGGGGCGCAGCTCCTGTCGCTGATGTCTGTGCTCTGGTTCGTCTACGTGGGCCTCGACCTGCGGGGACACACCTGGGGCCAGGTGGTGACGATGGACCTGCTGGAGTACATCTCCGCCGCCTACACGCCCCTGCCGGGCGCCTCCGGCGCGCAGGAGGCCGTGTTCAGCATCTACTTCGGCAAGATCTTCTCCGGCCCCAGCACGCTGGCGGGCCTGCTGCTGTGGCGCTTCTTCACCTACTATATCGCGATCATCGGCGGCGCCGTCGTGGTGACGGTGGGCGGCCTGCGCGAGGGCCGCAGCCTCCGCGAGGTCGCGGAGATGGGGGAGACCCCGCCCGCGATGCCCGACGCCCAGCGCGTGGACGAGGAGCTGTAAAAAACAAATCGCATCATTTTTCGCCGGCCAGACCGACCCTTCCACCGCCGCCCCGCAGAGGGCGGCGGTCCCCCTCCCCAGCAAGCTGGGGAGGTTTTCAGATACTGCTGCACTTTAGCCCTATCTCCCCAGCTTGCTGGGGAGATGTCGCCGCAGCGACAGAGGGGCCGGTCTTTTGCAATGGATCAGGCTTATTTAAGATATGTATAAAACAGAACACTGAAAAAAATGCGACAGCCTTCACAGCTTGTCGTGTTTTTTCATGGTACTTAACAGATTCTTCATATATGTAACATTGTCCGTAGGGCGGTTTTGTGATAGAATACCCCCGAATAGCGGTGTTCACGAAAACAGTTTTGAGTTTGCGGGGAGGTGAGGGAATGCGCAGATTTTGGACCACGGCGATGGCGCTGCTGTTTTTCCTGTGCGCCCTCGCCGGAACCCCGGTCCTGGGGGAGGGCGTGGAGCGGGTCACCTCCGCCTTCGACGCCTATCTCCAGTCCCAGCAGATCATCTCCCAGCGGGAGAAGCGCTTCAACGTCAGCGACTACCAGTATATCAAGGACCGCTTCGTCATCAACGGCTGCGGCCCCGCCTCGGTGCACAACGCCATGGCGGTGGCCTTCGGCCTCGACGACACGGCGCTCTCGGAGGGCGTGCTGATCGAGCTGATGACGCTGATGGCGGACTTCAAGCGCCCCGCTGAGTTCGGCATCAACTACAAGCGCATGTACCTCCTCACCGAGCCGGTGTGCGACGAGTATGCCTCGCTGACGGAGCTGAAAACCCATGTGGACGAGACCGTCTGGCTGAAGCGGATCTCCGCCAAGAAGCTGATCGCGGAGGTGGACAAGCGCGAGGGGAGCCTCGTGGTCATGGGCCGCACGAACCTGATGCAGAACTGGAGCGAGATCGTGACCCTGGCGGACCTGCTGCACGAGCGGGGCCTGGACGAGGCCACGATCACCGTGGGGACGCTCTCCAGCGGCACGCCCTCCACCGGCGCGCCCTTCAACATGGGGGAGACGGGCCACTTCCTGACGGTCTGCATCCAGGTGGGCGAGTTCCTGGACCGGGGGACGATCTACGTCCTGGACTCCTACCCCCGGGCGGTGCGCGGGGAAAGCCTCTCCGACGTGTACGACAAGAAATACTACTTCGCCGAGAACAACAAGCTGACCTCCTTCCGCCTGAACTACGACGCCTACCACCTGACGCCGATGGTCGTCAAGTGCGCGCCGCTGCCGGAGGTGCAGGCGGAGCTGACCGCGCTGCGGGAGGCGGCGGAGGGCGGCGGGAAGAAGGACGTCAAGGCCTATTTCAACTACCGCGTGAAGCTGGCCAAGCGGATCACCACCTACGGCACGGGGACGATTTTCCTGCGCGTCCGCTGAGGCCCGGGACGCTAAAATCACGCAAAAACGGTTGCGCAAAGCCGCAGAATCGGCTATAATAGGTATACGCGGAGAACCGCGAATGTGAAGGAGGTCTTTCCAATGGCTGTTAAAGTTGCGATCAATGGCTTTGGCCGTATCGGCCGTCTGGCTTTCCGTCAGATGTTCGGCGCTGAGGGTTACGAGATCGTCGCGATCAACGACCTGACCAGCCCCGCCATGCTGGCTCACCTGCTCAAGTACGACACCGCGCAGAAGGGTTACTGCGGCGTGATCGGCGAGAACAAGCACACCGTCTCCAGCAAGGAGCCTGTCTTCGAGGAAGACGGCAAGACCGTGAAGGTCCCCGGCTCCATCACCGTCGACGGCAAGGAGATCACCATCTATGCCGAGCCCAAGGCGGCCAACCTGCCCTGGAAGGCGCTGGATGTGGACGTCGTGCTGGAGTGCACCGGCTTCTACACCTCCAAGGCCAAGTCCCAGGCGCACATCGACGCCGGCGCCAAGAAGGTCGTCATCTCCGCGCCCGCGGGCAATGACCTCCCCACCATCGTCTACAACGTGAACCACAAGATCCTCAAGCCCGAGGACACCGTGATCTCCGCCGCCAGCTGCACCACCAACTGCCTGGCCCCGATGACCAAGGCCCTGAACGACGCTTATCCCATCGTGAGCGGCATCATGACCACCGTGCACGCCTACACCGGCGACCAGATGATCCTGGACGGCCCCCATCGCAAGGGCGACCTGCAGCGTGCCCGCGCCGGCGCGGCCAACATCGTGCCCAACTCCACCGGCGCCGCCAAGGCCATCGGCCTGGTCATCCCCGAGCTGAACGGCAAGCTGATCGGCTCCG
>CAMVAJ010000073.1 GCA_947165425.1 uncultured Clostridia bacterium | reverse complement strand
GCATTCAGCGCAACGAGGTGGAGCGCGGCCAGGTGCTGGCGAAGCCCGGCACCATTCATCCGCACACCCACTGCATCGGACAGGTGTACGTGCTGACCAAGGAAGAGGGCGGCCGTCACACCCCGTTCTTCAACGGCTATCGTCCGCAGTTCTACTTCCGGACCACCGACGTGACTGGCACCATCAAGCTGCCGGACGGCGTTGAGATGGTGATGCCGGGCGACAACATCGACATGGAGATCACCCTGATCACCCCCATCGCCATGGAGCAGGGCCTGCGCTTCGCTATCCGCGAGGGCGGCCGTACCGTCGGCTCCGGCGTCGTGGCCAAGGTCATCGAGTAAGATGCGATCCCCTGCGGCGCGTCGGCCGAGAGGTCTGCCGCCGCAGGGACCCCATGCAGCCGCAGGAGGTATAATACACAATGGCTAAAACCGCAGCGCGTCAGAAGGTTTGCCTTGCCTGCACGGAGTGCAAGCAGCGCAACTACAACAACATGAAAAACAAGAAGAATACCCCGGATCGTATTGAACTGAAGAAGTATTGCCCTTTCTGCAAGAAACACACTGTTCATCGCGAGACCCGGTAATTCTCCGCGACAACACCGTGAGGATGTGAAGAAAATGGCAGACGAGAAGAAGACCCCCGCCAATGGCCAGTCCGCGGAGAAAGTCTCCTGGTTCACGAAGTTCCTGAACTGGTGCAAGGCGCTGCCGAAGCGCATCGCGACCCCCTTCAAGAACATGGCTCACGAGCTTAAGCTCGTCACCTGGCCAACCAAGCGCAAGCTGATCATCTATTCCATCGCTGTTCTGGTCTTCATGCTGTTCATGATGATCGTCATCGGTCTGTTCGACCTCGGCTCCTCCACGCTGGTGCGCGCGCTCCGCTTCGGCTCCAGCAGCACCACCGCGCCGGTGGTGAGCACCGTGGAGGACGCGGCCGAGACGGCGGCTGAGACGGTCGAGGAGACGGCGGAGGCTGTCGCGGACACTGCGGAGCAGGCGGCTGAGACGGTCGAGGAGACGGCGGAGGCCGTCGCCGAAACCGCCGAGCAGGCTGTCGAAGCCGTGGAAGAGACCGTCGAGGCCACCGAGCAGGCGGTCGAGATCGAGAACAAGTAAGACCCATTTCACAGGAGTTGCGACATGAGTGACAACGCCAATATGACCCAGGAATCCATGGTGCCGCAGGAGCAGGCCGGCAAGCTCTACTGGTATGTGGTCCACACCTACTCGGGGTATGAGAACAAGGTTCTCGACACCCTGCAGAAGAGCGTGGAAAACAACCCGGAGATGGCCAAGCTGATCCGCGACCTTCGGATCCCGATGGAAGAGGTCGAGGAGATCCGTAACGGAAGGCGCGTCAAGGTACAGCGCAAGATCTATCCCGGCTATGTGATGGTGCAGATGATCTGGACCACCGAGAGCTGGTATCTCGTGCGCAACACCCGTGGCGTAACGGGCTTTGTGGGCCCTGAGAGCAAGCCGGTTCCGCTCTCCGACGAGGAGGTGGAGCGGATGCTGCATCCCGCCAGCGAGGAGATCAAGACCGATCTCGCCATCGGCCAGGATGTGCGCGTGCTCTCCGGTACGCTGGAGAATCTGATCGCGACGGTGGAGGACATCGACCCGATGCTCGGCACCGTGAAGGTCAAGGTCATGATGTTCGCCGGACGCGAGCAGCTGGTTGACCTGCCGATCGACCAGGTTCAGAAAGTGGATCTGTGAGATACGGCGATTAAGTTTGTCTTTAGTTCCGCCGCGCCCTCTGATGCGGCCCGGCGGGACGTGGGAGGAAGCGCGCCGAGGCACGCTTTCGCAGTACCACAATTTGAGGAGGTGCCATTACCATGGCAAAGAAAGTTTCCGCTTACATCAAGCTGCAGGTGCCTGCCGGCAAGGCCAACCCTGCGCCGCCTATCGGCCCGGCGCTCGGTCAGCACGGCGTGAACATCCCTGGATTCTGCAAGGAGTTCAACGACCGGACCAAGAACGATGTCGGCTTGATCATCCCTGTGGTGATTACCGTCTACTCTGACCGTTCCTTCACCTTCATCACCAAGACGCCGCCGGCGCCGGTGCTGATCAAGAAGGAGCTGGGCATCGAGACCGCTTCCGCCCGCCCCAACCGTGACAAGGTTGGCCAGCTGACCAAGGAGCAGGTCACCAAGATCGCCAAGATCAAGATGCCCGACCTCAACGCTGCGTCTCTGGAAGCCGCCGAGTCCATGGTGGCCGGCACCGCCCGCAGCATGGGTGTCACTGTCGAGAAGTAATCATCAGACAACTGTGGGAGGACATCGTGCCGTTATTACCACAAGGAGGAATGAAAATGAAGCATGGCAAGAAGTATCAGGACAGCCTGAAGCTGATTGACTCCACAATGCAGTATGATCCGGATCAGGCCTGTGATCTGACCGTCAAGACCGGCAAAGCCAAGTTCGACGAGACAGTCGAGGTCTCCATCCGCCTGGGCGTGGATCCCCGTCACGCCGAGCAGCAGGTCCGCGGCGCCGTGGTTCTGCCCAACGGCACCGGCAAGGTGACCCGCGTTCTGGTCATCGCCAAGGGCGAGAAGGCCAAGGAAGCCGAGGCCGCCGGCGCGGACTTCGTGGGCGCCGAGGACATGATTCAGAAGATTCAGCAGGAAAGCTGGTTCGACTTTGACGTCTGCGTTGCCACCCCGGATATGATGGGCATGGTCGGCCGGATCGGCCGCGTGCTGGGCCCGAAGGGCCTGATGCCGAACCCCAAGTCCGGCACCGTCACCATGGACGTGACCAAGGCTGTGCACGACATCAAAGCCGGTAAGGTCGAGTATCGTCTGGACAAGTCCGCGATCATCCACTGCCCCATCGGCAAGGTCTCCTTCGGCACCGAGAAGCTGAACGAGAACCTGACCACCCTGATGGAGGCCATCATCAAGGCGAAGCCCGCCGCCGCGAAGGGCACCTATCTGCGCTCCATCTATCTGAGCAGCACCATGGGCCCCGCCGTGCGCGTGAACCCGCTGAAGTTCTGATCGTAAGCGAAGCACATACCTTAAAAAGGAACCCTCGCAGCGTTTGCCGCTGCGAGGGTTCCTTTTGCTGACCCGGCGCGTCAGAGAAGCCGGAGCATCATCGTGTTTTCCTCGTCCATCTCGATCTTCACCAGGCCGTCCTTCTCCAGCTGCTTCATCACGTCGGAGAAGCGCTTGAAGCCGATGGCCCGCTCGTTGTAGTCGGGATAGGTGGTCAGGATGTCGGCCTTCAGGATGGAGGGGTTGATGCGGTCGAAGCCGCCCTCCTTGTAGGCCCGGAGCTGGGCGTCGAAGGCGTCGCGCCAGTTCTCACGGGTGAGCTGGATATGCTCCTCCGCGGTCTCGGCCGGGGCGGTCAAGGAGACCATCACGTTATAGTTGGTGTTGGTGACCTTGATGTTGCTGTAGGCGGTGGCGATCTTCTGCAGGAGCTTATAGAAGGTCGCGCAGCCGTAGGTCTTCTCGTTGAAGTCGGGCCGCAGGCGCATCAGCACGCCCTTGAGCTCGGAGGCGTACATCTCGTTGGTGTCCGCCTGCTCCTCGAGCACGTCGCAGAGCAGCTTGTCGAGCTCGGTGAGATCCATCTCCTCGCTGGTGGAGCTGCTGCTCTTCTGCTTCCGGGGCGTCTTGGTGCGGGGCGCCGGCCGGCTGCCCATGCTCTCCAGAAATTGGAACTCGTTGCAGGCGTTGATGAAGATGTTGCTGGCCGCCTCGGACCGGCTGATGCCGAGCACGTATTTGCCCATGGCCTTCAGCCGTCCCACCAGCGGCATATAGTCGCTGTCGCCGGATACGATGCAGAAGGAGTCGATGAGCGGATTGGTGTAGGCCACCTCGAGCGCGTCCACGACGAGCTGGATGTCGGCGTTGTTTTTTTGCGCGTAGCCGTAGCGAATGGACGGCACGACGGAGAAGGTGTTGGAGAGCAGGATCTGCTTCAGGTCGCTGAAGCGGTCGGTATAGCCGTAAACGCGGCCCAGCAGGATATCCCCGCGCATCTTGACCTTTTCGATGATGGACGCGAGGGTCGCTTCCTTCGCGCCGCAGTTCTCCAGGTCCACAAACACAGCAAATTTAGGCATCAGCGTGAAACTCCTTTAAGTGAAATCGGAAATTGGTTGATCGAATTGGTTCAGCCGAGGAAGCGCGAGAGCTTCCCGGGCTCGCTGTTCCAGAAGGCGTGCCAGCCGAGGGAGAGCGCTGCCTCCACGTTGGCGGCGCTGTCGTCGATGAAGAGCGTCCGCGCGGGCTCGAGATGGAATCTCGTCTGCGCCAGGCGGAAGATGGCGGGGTCGGGCTTGAGCAGCCCCACCGTGGAGGAGATCAGCTCCCCGTCCGTCTCGCGCAGGAAATCATACCGGGCGCGGACCAGGGCGTAGGCCTCGGCATTATAGTTGGAGAGGATAAAGACGCGCTTGCCGTGCGCGCGCGCCGCGCGCAGGAACGCGATTCCCTCCTCGATCGGCGGCAGCTCCTGCCAGCCGCGCATGAAGCGGCTCAGTGCCGGGATGGCGTCGAGCTCCCGGCCCGCCATGCGGGCGGGCGCCTCCGCGAGGCTCAGGGTGCCGCGATCCAGCATGGGCCAGTAGGGGGTGCCGGTGGCCAGGCGCAGGACCGTCCGCCGGGCCTGTTCGTCCTCCGGGAAGACTTTCGCGGCCAGCTCCGCCGGGTCAAAGCGCAGCAGCACGTTGCCCACGTCGAAAACGACGGTGTCGATCACGTCCCAGGGCATGGCGGGGTAGAGGGCGTCAATCAGGGTGTTGTGTACGGGGGTCACGTTCAGTCCTCCCAGAAGGTGTGATTGCGGGCGATGGTCATCAGGCCGAGGCCGTTCTCCCGCCCGTTGCCGATGCCGTTCTCGACGGACCAGGTGAAGGTCTCCTGATCCCGGACGGTCAGCACGCCGGTCCAGACGGCCTCGAGAATATAGGCGTCGTCCGCCGGGATCCAGGCCGCCTCGGGCACCTCGGCGCTCTTGAGCTCGAAGCCGCACTGGTCGCCCTGGTGCGCCAGCCATTGGGTCAGCCAGTGGACATCGGTCAGATTCGGATCACGGTCCGGCATGATGCCCTGCGGCGAGGCGGTCAGCTCGAAATTCCAGTTGGTGCCGTTCTCCGCCTCGTAGAGGGTCTCGTCGTAGTCGAAGGTCTCCCAGCTCGGGAAAACGCCGGGGTAGCCGTAGCGATCGTGGAGCTGGTACATGGTGGGGCGCAGCCGCGAGAGCACAACAAGCCACAGCCGGCTGGAGATCAGATCCAGCCGGTAGAGCGGCTGCAGGGTGCCGCCGGCAAATGCGGCGCGGATCTCGCGCTGCATGCGCCCGGTATCGTGCAGAAAAGCCTTGGTCTCCTCTCGATTTTCATCCAGGGCCATACGTGTCAGAAACATAAGCGCTGTCCTCCGCTGGTGCGGTCTTCAAGCCGATGTTCATTCCATACGTTCCAGGATCCTTTGAAGGGATTCATCCGAGTCCAGCGTGGCAAAGTAGTCGCGCGGCGTCTCCGCCCGGCGGATCTGCAGGAAGCTGCCATCCTCACGGTGCAGGATCTCAGCCGAGCGAAGCCGGCCGTTGTAGTTGTAGCCCATGGAGAAGCCGTGGGCCCCGGTGTCGTGGATGACGACCAGATCCCCCTCGTCGATGGCGGGGAGCGCCCGTTGGATGGCGAACTTGTCGTTGTTCTCGCACAGACAGCCGGTCACGTCGTAGACATGATCGCAGGGGAGGTCTCCCTTGCCGACGACGGTGATGTGGTGATACGCGCCGTACATCGCGGGGCGCATGAGGTTGGCGGCGCAGGCGTCCAGGCCGATGTAATGGCGGTAGGTGTCCTTGTGGCGGATCGCGTGGGTGACCAGCCAGCCCTCGGGGCCCGTCATCCAGCGGCCCAGCTCCGTCTTCAGGGCGACGCCGCCCTCGGGGAAGACCTGCTCATAGGCGGCGCGGACGCCCTCTCCCACCGCCCAAATGTCGGTCGCCTCCTGATCCGGCCGGTAGGGGATGCCCACGCCGCCGGAGAGGTTGATGAAGGCAATGGGCAGCTCCACGCGCTCGGACAGCTCCTTCGCGGTCCGGAAGAGCAGCGCGGCCAGCGTGGGATAGTAGGCGGTGTCCGTGTTGTTGCTGGAGAGGAAGGCGTGGAGCCCGAAGCGCTTCGCGCCCTTCTCCTTGAGCATGCGCAGCCCTGCCACGAGCTGGTCGTAAGTGAAGCCGTACTTCGCCTCGCCCGGGTTGCCCATGATCTCCGTGCCGATGCGGAAGTCGCCGCCGGGGTTGAAGCGGCAGCACACGGTCTCGGGGATGCTGCCGCAGCGCTCCAGCACCTCGATGTGGGTGATGTCGTCGAGGTTGACGTAGGCCCCCAGCCGCCGGGCGTAGACAAACTCGCTGTCCGGCATGGCGTTGGCCGAGAACATGATCTCCTCCCCGGCGAAGCCGCAGGCCTCGGCCAGCATCAGCTCGGTCTCGGAGGAGCAGTCCAGCCCGCAGCCCTCCTCCCGCAGGATGCGGAGGATCGCCGGGTTGGGCAGCGCCTTGACGGCGAAGTACTCGCGGAAGTCGGGGCACCAGGCGAAGGCTTTGTTCAGCGCCCGCGCCCGGGCGCGGATCCCCGCCTCGTCGTAGAGATGAAACGGGGTGGGGAAGGCCTCCGCAGCCTGCCGGAAGACGCTGTCCGATAGATGGAAGTTAGGCATTGTCTGTCACCTCTGTTGATCAGCCGACCAAGAGTTTACGGAGCGTGTGCTCATCCGCCCAGGGGAGCACCCCGCGCATATGCGCCATGAGCCGATCGAGGGAGGCCTCCGGGCTGCGGTCCCCGACCCGGGCGAGATAGTCCTCGCCGAGCCACTTTTCCGGGGTGGTCAGCAGCGCGTTGCCCCAGCCGTAGGTGTTCCCGTGGCGGTCAAAGTCGTAGACGAAGTCCTGATTGCAGATGAAGGTCTGCATTTGCAGGCGGGTGAGGGAGGTGTCGAAGCCCTTTGTCACGCCGCAGTTCCGGCGGACAGCCTTGGAGACCAACGGCGCGTGCGCCTCCATATAGCGCATGAGCTGCTGGTCTCGCCAGGGGACGAGGCCGTCCTCGCAGCGGCCCTCAAAGTCGTAGCCGTCCCGGCGCAGGTTGCACAGGTCGGCGTACAGCTCCAGCGAGACCCAGGCGTTTTTTCCGGCGATCAGCTTCCCGTACAGGTTGCGCTTCGCCTTCGCCAGGCGGCCCTTCCACTCCCACGGGCCGTCCACGCCGGTGAACCACACGCCCGGGTCGATATGCTCCTCCAGAGACCAGCCGGGGATGGCGCAGCGGAAGAAGGGCAGGATCCCGGCCTCCTCCACCAGCGCGGCGAGACCCTCGATATCGCGGACGGTAAACCAGTTCAAATCCGATTCGCTTCCTTAATTGAAGTAGCAGGGGATGCCGTTGGCCTGCGCGTAGTCCGCGGCGGGGGAGTCGGCGGGGGCGATGAAGGCGACGTTGGGACAGCCGGCGAAGGCGTCGGCCTCCACGGTGGCGCTGCCCTGGAACACGGCCCAGCACAGCTGCGCGGTGTCCCTGAAGCAGCCCGCGCCGACGGATTCCACGGCAGCGCCGATCACGACCCGCTCCGCGGAGGAGGCGGCGAAAGCCTCCTCGCCCAGCACCGGGAAGGAGACCGACAGCGTGCTCATCCGCCGGATGACGATCTCCCGGGCATAGGTCTTGTCGCCGGAGGCTCCAATGAGACGGACGGTTCCCTCCTCGGCCTGGGGCGCCAGCGTTTTTCCGTCGATGACGGACAGCAGGCCCTCATCCTCGCTGGACCAGACGATGCCGTCGTCCAGCGTCAGGCGGTCCTCCACGCACAGCGTCAGGGCGGGGAGCTCCTCGGGCGGCGCGGGCGGATTCAGCGCCTCCGCGTGGACGGTCAGGAGACGGGTTGCATTCTGGTAGGTCAGCGTGACGCGGTAGGTGATACCGTCGACCGTATAGTCCAGCGCGCGGGCCACGGCAAGGCTCATGCGCTCGTAGATGCCATAGTTGTTGCGCTGATCGCTGTTCCCGAAGGTGGAGGGGACAAAGGAGAAATTCAGATTTCCCTTCCGGAGCTGACTGAAGATCTCGGCGCTGACGGCCTCCACATGCCGGGTGAGCGTGCCGGCGCGGTAGGCGTAACTGTCCTGATAGCCGTCCGCGACCTCGGGCCGGTTATAGCATTCATGGCTGAGCACGGCCTCGATGGCTTCGGTGGTGAGGCCGAAGTAGGTGTGCGTCTCCCGCCCGGAGAGGGTCCCTTGCTCCAGGCTGCTGCCCTGGGTGGCGGAGAGGGGATCGTCCCAGGTCACGTCCACATGATACCAGCTGCCGTTCATGTAGATCATGTTCCAGACGTGGTCGTCCCCGTACTCGAAGGTGTTGGCGATGCCGATCCGGTCCAGCAGGAGGCTGTAAGCCTCGGCGTAGGACTGGCAGACGCCGGCTCCGCGCATCAGGACGCCCTCCGGGTCGTAGGTGTTGGGGAGGGCGTGGGAGACGTCGTACTGGGCGTTGCGCGTGAGATAGTCGTGCAGCGCGATGGCCTTCTGGTAGTCGTCCATGCTGTCGTCAATGGTGCCTGCAAGGATGTCCACGATCTTCTCGGAGATGGTGACGGCCTCACCGCTGCCGGGGACAAACTCATCGCCCCGCAGACGGTAATTCAGCAGATCCTGCGCCAGAATGGCCTGATGCGCGGCGCTGTTCTCGCCCACGACCATGACCGTATTGCCGGAGACCAGCGGGAGCGTCAGCTCCGTGACGCTGTCCGGGATATCCAGGCTCAGCAGCTGCTCCGAGCTGAAGGACAGGGTGCCGAGGGTTTTCAGCGTGGCGGGGAGCGCGACGGTCTCGGCGGAGATCCCATAGAACGCTTGGCTGCCGATGGACTCCAGCCCCGCGGAGAAGGTCAGCTCGGAGAGCGCGGCGTCGGAGGCGAAGGCAAAGCCGCCGATCGACCGCAAATCCGGGCCGAAGCTGGCACTGCGAAGTCCGTCGCAGCTGTTGAAGGCGCCGTCCTCCAGGGCGGTCACGCCGCTGCCGATATTCAGCGTCTCAAGGGCGTCGCAGTCGCGGAACGCATAGGTGCCGACGGTCAGCCCCTCAAAGCCGGAGAGCTGGAGGCTGGTCAGCTTGCCACAGCCGCAGAAGGCACCCTGATCGATGCGTGTCAGCGAGGAGGGGAGGGAGATCGACGAGAGGTTGGTGCAGTACCAGCACGCGGAGGCGCCGATCTCACGGACGCCCTCCTCCAGAATCAGGGTCTGAAGATTGGCACGGCTGTAGAGCAGCTTGTCCGTCACCCGGCTGAAGGTGCCGGGGATGGTCAGGGAGACGACGCTCTTGGGGATCGCCCAGCTGGTGGCTGAGGTGACCGGCAGACCCTCCATGGAGGAGGGAATCACGATCTCCGTGTCCTTCCCGGCGTACTGATAGATGGACATGGTTCCATCGACCTCAAAATACCACCAGGGGCCATCCCGCATGATCGCCCGGCGCTCTCCATCGATGGAGATATAGCCCACGAGCGAGCCGGCGGCCGAGGCGCACTGCGTGACAAGACAGACACAAAAGGCCAAGACCGCTGCGAAGGCAAGAAAACGTTTACGCAACGACATATCCCCTTATCTCAGGACGCGGCGGAGGCCGCATGGACTCAAGCATTGATGTCAGGACATATTTATCCCAGCATACCTATCATACCATTTTCCGCCTGAACCGTCAATCAGTACAGAAAAAAGGGCTTGCTTTTTTCCTGTATTGGTGCTATAATCGCGTTCGCGGGTTGAACCTGCGGTGCTGAAAAGCACATGGGGCATTAGCACAGTTGGTAGGACGAGGTACTCCTAAGTATACCCCAGCCGATCAGCTAGCAAAACCCGAAAATGGAAAATCTGGCAAGAAAACTTACCAAATGGGGCATTAGCACAGTTGGTAGAACGAAGTAACCGTTGTGCACTCCAAGAAAAAGACATCGGAATCCGACGAGATGTAAAATATGGTCGGAAAAATTACCAGATGGGGCATTAGCACAGTTGGTAGAACGAAGTACCAGTTGCGCACTCCACGACAAAAACATCGGAATCCGACGAGATGTAAAATATGGTCGGAAAACTTACCAAATGGGGCATTAGCACAGTTGGTAGAACGAACTACCACTTGTGCACTCCCGCCCCGGAGACATCG
>CAMVAJ010000072.1 GCA_947165425.1 uncultured Clostridia bacterium | reverse complement strand
GACAACGAGAAAGAGCACGCCAAGATGTGGTTCAAGGAGCTGAACGGCATCGGCGACACGGCGGAGAACCTCGAGGCCGCCGCCGCGGGCGAGTACCACGAGTGGACGGATATGTACGAGGGCTTTGCCCAGACCGCCGAGGCCGAGGGCTTCCACGACCTGGCCGTCAAGTTCCGCGCCGTCGCCGCCATCGAGAAGCAGCACGAGGAGCGCTACCGCGCGCTGCTGAAGAACCTGCAGCAGGGCGAGGTCTTCCAGAAGGGCGAGATCCGCGTCTGGGAGTGCCGCAACTGCGGGCATATCGTGGTCGCCGCGGCTGCGCCCGAGGTGTGCCCGGTCTGCAATCATCCCCAGAGCTACTTCGAGCTCCGGGCGGAAAACTACTGAGACATCGAACGGGCATGAGACCGCCGCCGCGCGCGGCGGTTTTTGGCGCCGCCCCCTTTTTGGCTTGAAAAACGGAGCGGTTCTGCGTATACTATAACCTGTTGAGTCATACTGAGCGCTTCGGCGGAAGGAGGCAGACCGTGATTCAGCCGCGCAAAATCTTTCAGGCCCTGGCGGAGAATGTCAGCCGGGTGATCGTGGGCAAGGACGAGGCCATCGAGTACGCCCTCATCGCCCTGCTCTGCCGCGGTCACGTGCTGATCGAGGACGTGCCCGGCGTGGGCAAGACGACGCTGGCCTCCGCGCTGGCGCGCTCCCTGGACTGCACCTTCCGGCGCATTCAGTTTACCCCGGACCTGATGCCCTCCGATGTGACCGGCTACACCCTGGTCAACCCCCGCACCGGCGAGGAGGAGTTCCGCGAGGGCGCGGTGATGAGCCAGGTCGTGCTGGCGGACGAGATCAACCGCACCAGCCCCAAGACCCAGAGCGCCCTGCTGGAGGCCATGGAGGAGCACCAGGTGACCGTGGACGGCCGAACGCACCCGCTGCCCACGCCCTTCATGGTGCTCGCCACCCAGAACTCCAACGCCTTTGTGGGCACCTACCCCCTGCCGGAGGCGCAGATGGACCGCTTTTTCCTGCGCATCTCCATCGGCTATCCCACGGTGGAGCAGGAGATGGACGTCCTGGAGCGCTATACCGGGACGGTCAAGCCCATGGAGCAGCTCCAGCCCGTCTGCCGGGCGGAGGACGTCCTCGGCATGCAGGACGCCGTGAACACCGTCTACTGCTCGCCCGAGGTCCGGGCCTACGTCGCCTCCCTCGCGGCGGCCACCCGCGGCATGCGGGAGTTGCAGCTCGGCCTCTCCACCCGGGCGGCCATCGCCCTGCTCAAGGGCGGCCAGGCCTGCGCGCTGCTGGACGGCCGGGACTACGTGATCCCGGAGGACATCCAGCGCATGGCGCTGCCCGTGGGCAGCCACCGCCTGGTGCTCACCCCGGAGGCGCGGATGAAGGGCGTGACGCCGGAGACCGTGCTGAACGCGGTGCTCGACCGGGTGTCGGTCCCGCTCAGACTATGAGACGGCATGTCGCCCTCCCGCTGGCCGCGGCCGCGGTGCTGCTGCTGGCGGCGCTCTCGGTGGGGAGCGCCGTGCTGCTGGCCGCGGGGATGCTGATCCTCCTCCTGCTGGTTTTCGGCGGCGTCAGCGTCCGCTGGACGGCCAGCACCCTCCGGGTGGAGACGGAGCTGCAAAACGGGATCGTCCAGCGGGGCGAGCAGGCCGGCCTGGCGCTCCGCGTCACGCACCGCTGTCCGCTCCCCACCGCGCCGCTGCGTCTCACGCTCGACACGGGGCCCTGGATGCCGCCGGAGGAGCTGGAGGTCCCGCCGGGACAGCTCCCGGCGCGGCTCTCGCTCCCCTTCGCGGCGCAGCACGTCGGGGTCAGCTGGCCCGGCGTGACCGGCTGCGCCGTGCGGGACGTGTTCGGCTTTTTCGAGCGGCGGGTGCCTGCCACCGGCGCGCGCGCCGCGCTGACGACGGTGCCGCGCACCTTCGGCCTCTCGCCGCTGGCCTTCGCCCCCAGCGAGCAGACCATGGGCGCCATGGCCCGGGCGGCGGAGGACGCCTCCTCGCCGATGGACATCCGGGCCTGGCAGCAGGGCGACTCGATGAAGAAGGTCCACTGGAAGCTCTCCGCCCGGCGGCGGGAGCTGCTGGTGCGGCGCTACGAGGAGCCCACTCTGCCGGAGGCGCTGGTGCTGCTGGACTGCGCGCCGCCCCCCGGCGTGCGGGCCGCGGACTGGCACGACGCGCTGCTGGAGACCGCCGCCAGCGTGATGCAGACCCAGGAGGGGATGGAGAACGAGGTGCTTCTGCCGCTGGGCGGCGCGCACCCGGTGGAGCTCTCCCTGCGGATGGGCATGCCGGTCATCCTGCGCCGCCTCGCCGAGACGGAGCCGGGGGACAGCCGGGACTTCGCCCGCGTCCTGCAGGACGCGCTGCGGCGGGTGCGGCAGATCGGCGCGGCGGTGGTGATCACGCCGAATCTCGACGCCCAGCGCTGCGAGCTGATGCTGAGCCTCAAGCGCATGGGCCCGACCCTGCGCGTCTATCTGGTCACGGAGGATCCGAGCCGCACGGACTGGCAGGATCTGATCGCCCACCTGACTGAGGGCGGCGCGGAGGTGGCCTTCATCTCCCCGCCCGACAGCGGACCGCGGAGCTGAACCCAAACAGAAGACCGGGAGAGGTGTGAGATGGCCCAGAGCGCCTACTGCAAAACCTGCCGCCGGGAGGTGCTGCCGGGGAGCCTGTGCCCCTTCTGCGGCGGAAAGATCTCCGGGCCGCACCTCATCTGGCGCGCCTCCCGTCTGCCGGTGGCGGACTGGAGCTGCTGGAACGCGCCGCTGCGGCTCGCCCTGCCCACTCTGATGCTGGGGGCGGCGGCGCTCGCAGCGGCGGAGGGCGGCTTCGGCGGCTGGGCGGCGGTGCGGAGGCTCCTGCAGGGCGAGACGCCCCGGGTCCTCGGGCTGATCACCGCGGCCCTCCTGGCGGCGGTCTTTCTCCTGCTGCTCCTGCAGGGGCGGGAGACCCTGGAGATCACCGCCGACAAGACCGGGCTGTGCGTCCGGCGGCTGCTGGCCCGGCCCAGCGCGGTCCGGCTGCTGGCCCGCCTGCGCTCCCCGAGGCTGATGGAGCGGCAGGAGGCGAGGCTGGAGTACGGCCTCCTGGTGGGGGAGGAGCGGCTCGCCTGGCGGGACGTGCGCCGGGTCGCCCTCTGGCCGGAGAAGGGGCAGGCGCTCTTCTACGCCCCGGGCTGGTGGCTGCGCCTGGCGCTGCCGGTGACCGGGGAGGCCTGGGAGGAGCTGGCGCCGCTGATGCGGGAGAAACTGGGGCGGCGAAAGGACGTCGCCCTTCCGCCCGCGCTGCGCCAGCCGAAGTCCAGCGCAAAAGCGGCCCGCGCGCCCCGGCCGGACAGATCCCTGACCCCGCCGGAGGACGACGCCCTCCTGCGGGAGATCGCCGCCATGAACGCCGAGCTGGAGGCGGCGGAGCCGCCCGAACCATGACAGAGATGAGGATCATGACATGCAAGAAAAACGGGGCCGCAGGGTCAACGCGTACGGCCAGACGCCCAAGACTTCCCGGGAGGCGCGCCGACGTCTCATCCTCCGGCTGATCGCCGTGCTGGCGGTGGCGGTGGTGGCGGTGCTGACCGTGGTCCGCCTCTCCCGCGGCTACGGCCTGGAGCGCCAGATCAGCGCCACCGCCCTCAACTGCGGCGTGAGCCAGAACGTGACCATCTTCGGCGAGTACGTGCTGTACTACGACGGCCTCTCCATCCACTGCATGAATCCCACGGGCGGCATCCGCTGGAGCTTCCCCGTGGGCAGCGGCGCGCGCTTCTCGGTCTCGAACACCAACATGGTGGTCTGGAACGGCACGGAGGTCTACATCGTCGACGCGAACGGCCGTGCCACCTACAACGAGAATATGGACGGCACGGTCCAGTTCGCCCGGATCGGGAGCCGCTACTGCGCCATCGTCTTCGGGGACGACACCGAGCCGACCCTGATGGTGAAGAACCTCGACGGCACGCAGGTGGACGCGGAGCGGGAGGCCTACTCCGGCATGATGATCGAGGACGTGGGCTTCTACGGGGAGGCCGACCAGTATATGTGGACCCTCGCCCTGGACGTCTACGGCGTGGCCATCAACACGGTCATGAACACCTTCCAGGTCGGCAAGATGAACACCGGCGTGGTGGACCTGGGCTCCTATCTCGCCTACCGCGTGATCTACGACAACGGGAGCCTGCGGGTCTTCACCACCCAGCAGATGTACTCCTACGACTACAAGGCGGTGCAGGACCTCTCCGCGACGCAGCTGGTCCACGGCTGGCAGGTGATCTCGGTGGACACGCCCGCCCGGGGCGCCAGCGACATCCTCCTGGCCCGGACGGTCCAGCTCAACGGCACCGAGGGGCTGAGCGATCTGCGCGTGATGAGCGGCAGCAGCGACCGCCGCTTCACGCCCCCGGAGAAGTGCGTCGGCGCGCTGGTGCAGTCCGGCAGCGTCTACGCCATCTCGGGGAGCCAGCTCTACCGCACCAGCACCGCCCGGCAGCAGTTCTATTCCTACCAGCTACCGCTGCCCCAGGGCGTGAAGGTGACCAGCCTCATCGGCGTCACCTCCTCGGGCCGGGCCATCGTTGGCTGCGGGAGCGACGTCTACGCCATTTCGCTGCCGCGCTGAGAGCCTCAAGAAGGAAAGGAGACGGTGAACCATGGTCTATCGCGCGACCACGCTCCTCGACGAGTATTTCACGCGGGAGGGCGTCAAGCACCGGCTGGAGGCCACCGAAAACCAGTCCCGGATCGTCTGCGGCGTGAAGGGGCGGGACGACCGGATCGCGCAGGTGCTGTTTATCTCCTCGGGCGACACGCTCGACCTGTCGGTGCGCGTGTTCAATTTCAACAATCTCAAGTGCGACGGCGCGAGCCGGAGCGCCTGCCTGCGCGCCTGCAACCGGCTCAACAACCGGTTCCGCTTCGCCAAGTTCCTGGTGGATCTGGACGACACAATCAACATCGAGTACGACGTGCCCCAGGAGACCAATGAGGAGAGCCTTGGCCCGATGTGCAAGGAGATCTTTTTCCGCCTGATGTCCATCATGGACGAGGCCTACAAGGAATTTGACGAGCTCGCGCTGGGCTGAGAGGGGAGGAGAGCGTATGATCTTTCAGGCCACACAGGATATCTCCACCTTTTTCACCATGCGGGATCTCCGCCACCGGGTGGTGGAGGACGAGAAGCGCAGCTATCTCGAGGCCGGCTTCACCTCCAAGGCGCTCAGCGGCGTGAACGTGGACTACATCTCCGTGAGCGAGCACAACGACGTGGCGATCCGCATCAGCGACTTTCTGAGCCTGCGGGTGCCGTCGGAGAATTTCGACGCGATGCTCGAGACCCTGAACCGGCTCAACCACGACTACCGTTTCGCCAAGTTCTGCCTGCGGGACAACGGCGCGATCAGCGTGGAGTGCGATCTGCCGCAGTCGACCGGCACGGACATCCTCGGCCCGGCCTGCCGCGAGATCTTCATCCGCTTCATGCAGGTGCTGGACGCGGCGGCGGTGGCGATCGTCCGCACCTGGGCGGCGGGCCTGCCGGCGCAGAACTGAGGGCCGAGGCATGGCAAAGGCAGAGAAGAGCAAGGGCATCGGCCGCGCCGCCTTCCTGAACCTGCTGCGGCAGGGGAAGCTCCACGGCGCGTGGCTGTGCGAGGGGATCGACGGCGAGCAGATGCGCTCCGCGGTGGAGGAAGTCCGCAGGACCCTCCTGCCCCCGGGCATGGAGGAGCTGAACCTGACGGTGCTGCACGCCCCGGAGACGGACGCCTTCGTCTCCGCCTGCGAGACGATCCCCTTTTTGGCGGACGTGCGCCTGGTGCTGGTGGAGGATCAGCCCGGCCTGACCGGGCGGCCCGAGGCGGACGAGGCGCTGGTCGAGTACGCGGCGCAGGTCCCGCCCACGTGCCTGGCGCTCTTCCTGCTGCGGGGCGCGGCGGATGGCCGGAAAAAGCTGCCGAAGGCCCTGGCGAAGCTGGGCCAGATCGTCACCTTCGCGCCCATGACCGAGCTGGAGCTGCGGGAGTGGACGGTACGCCGCTTCCAGGAGCTGGGCTGCGTCTGCGATCCCCAGGCGGCGCTGGAGCTGATCCACGCGGTGGGGACCAACTCGCAGCTGCTCTCCGGGGAGATCGAGAAGCTCTCCGCCATCGCCCTGGGCCGTGACGAGGGCGGCTTCGTGGGGGTGCCCCTGGTGCGCGCCGCCGCCGCCGCGAGCCCGGAGTACGACGTCTTCCGCCTGACGGAGGAGATCGTCGCGGGCCACGAGACCCAGGCCTTCGCGATGCTCAAGCGGCTGAAGGAGAACGGGGAGGAGGAGCTGGGGCTGCTGGCGCTCCTGCTGCGGGAGTACCGGGTGCTGCAGCACCTGAAGATCATGCAGTACGAGAAGATCCCCGTCCAGGAGGCGGCCCAGCGTCTGGGCCTCTCCGACTATATCTACCAGAAAAACGCCCGGCTGGCGGGACTGGTCCGCGGCGCGGAGGTCAAGGCGGGCGTGGAGATCTGCCTGGACACGGAGTACCGGGTCAAGTCCGGGCAGCAGCGGGCGGAGGGGCTGATGGCCAGCGTGCTGGCGGAGCTCTTCGCCCGGCGGCGCGCCGCGGCGGCCGGCTGCAGGGGCGCGTAGCGGAGGGAATTCCAAAGCCGGCGGCCTGGCCGTCCGGCTCAGCTTGCAAAGGAGGCTTTCAGATCATGCGAATCAGAAGAATCGCGGCGGCAGCGCTGACCCTGGCGCTGCTGCTGACGCTCCTGCCGGTCTGGCCGGCGGTGACGGGCCATGCGGGGAGCGCCCGGGCGGAGCAGCTCTACATCATCCCGGACAGCGACCGGCGGGAGCTGACCCGCGAGGAGCTGTGGGGCTACCAGTATGACACCCTGCTCTACGCCTTCAACGAGATCTACGCCCGCCACGGCTACAAGTTCGAGACCGGCAGCCGCTGCTATATGTGGTTCACGCTGATGCCCTGGTATGTGCCCAACGCCAGCGAGTCCTCCACCAACCACCACGAGACCTACGCCCAGTGCTCGGCGATCGAGAACAAGAACGTGGATCTGATCAAGGCGGTGCGCAAGGAGATGAAGGCTAAGGGCACCACCAACCCGAAGGGGAAGGGCATGCCCACCCCGCCGGCCCAGACGGTCAACAAGCCACGGGGCTTCGACTTTGTCAGCCTGAAGTCCGGGCAGAAGCTGGCGGTCTACTCCGCGCCCTCCGCCTCGGCCTACCGGGCCAACAACGGCAAGGCCGCCGTCTCCACCAACGGCGCGGTCTACGCCCTCGGCTGGGACGGCAACTGGATGCTGATGCTCTACGAGGCCAACCAGGCCGGCCAGTACCGGGTCGGCTACATCGACGGTGCCAAGCTCAAGGGCCAGCGCCCGAGCCTGGGGCTCCTCAGCTGGGCCTGGCAGCGCTGCGAGGTGCTCACCGCCACGACCCTCACCGACGACCCCGCCCTCACGGGCAACGGCATGGCGCGCCTCGCCGCCGGCACCACGGTCACCTACCTGACCACGATGTACAACAGCAGCGCCTGGGACTATATCGAGACCACGATCAACGGCCAGACGGCCCGGGGCTTCGTCCCCCACGGGACCCTGTCCGTGACGGCCGAGGAGCAGGGCGACGGCTAAGCGCCCCGCGCAACGCAAAAGCCATCGGTTCGCGCCGATGGCTTTTGCGTTGGAATCCTTTGGAGAGGGCGGGGTCATTTGATCTTCGCCGGGGTGCGCTCGGTCACCAGCTCCGAGGTGCCGATGGCGACGATATCGGAGGCGCGGCGGGCGCTGCCGTATTTATTGTTGGCCCCGCCGGCGACGTTGAGCTGGACGCCCATGAACATCATGAAGGAGGTCTCGCCGCCGTCGAGGTTGAAGCCCACGGTGCAGCCCTTCTCCAGCAGGCGGTTGGTCAGGAACATGAGGTTCGTGCCCTTGGAGCGCTTGGTGCGGCCCTCCGCCACGATGCAGACGTAGTGGCCGTTCTCCACCATGCCCATGACGGTGCGCGGGTTGCGGTTCAGGCCCAGCTTGCTCAGCGGCCCCTCGTTGAGCTGTCCGTCACGGAAGAGCCAGGGGCCGAAGGTCAGCGCGTTCTCCACGCCCATGTCGATGTACTCCTGGGCCGTGTGCTCGTTGAAGTCGAAGACCTCCAGGGTGCCGTCGGGCATGAAGGCCATCACGTCCAGGTTCGGGAACAGACCCGAGGCCCGCTTGGAGAGCACCTTGCTCCAGAGGATCCGCCCGTCCCGGATGATGATGCCGACCTTGCCGTTCTTCATGGAGTAGCGGCCCTGGGCGTAGTCATTGTTGATGGCGAAGACCACCTTGTGCTTCTGGGCCACGAGGTAGGGCCAGCCGGAGACGGAGAGGTGCTTGTCCTCCTTGTAGGTCGGGAAGAACCACTTCTCCTCCCCGCGGGTGAAGATGTCCGCCTCCCACCAGACCAGGGGGCGGCGGCCGTCCTTGTACTCCACCTGGTCCTCGAAGCGCTGGATCTCGATCTTCAGCGAGGGGGAGACATAGCGCCACAGGCCCTCCTCCTCGCCCTCGTAGACGAACTCGCCCTCGTCCAGGAAGCCCTCGGCGTTAAGGATCGGCCAGGCGCCCGGGACTGTGACGGTATCCACCTCCAGCTCGTCGAGGCCCTCGGCCTCCTCGGCCAGCGCGGCGGACGAAAGCAGGCACCCGAGCGCCAGCGCCAGGGCCAGTAGCCGCCGCAGGACAGGTTGCTTTTCCATGCTCACTCCTCCGATCCCATCATCCGGCGCAGCAGCTCCCGGTAGCCGGCCTCCGTGTTGCCCATGTCGCGGCGGAAACGGTCCATGTCCAGCGGCTCGTGGGTGCGCGCGTCCCAGAAGCGGGCCACGTCGGGCGAGATCTCGTCGGCGACCAGAATTTCCTGGTGGAAGCGGCCGCACTCCAGCTTGAAGTCGATCAGCTCGATGCCAATATCCCGCATATACGCGCCCAGGATCTCGTTGACCCGCAGGGCGATCTCGGTGGCGTGATCCATCTCCGGGCGGGAGGCCAGGCGCAGGGCCAGGATGTGGGTCATGTTGATGAGCGGGTCGTCCGCGTCCCGGCCCCGGAGGACGTACTCGACGATCGGGGGCTGCAGCGGGCGCCCCTCGGTCACGCCCAGGCGCTGGGCCAGGCTCCCCGCCGCGCGGTTGCGCACCTTGATGCCGACCGGCAGCATCTCGCACCGCCGCACGACGCTGGAGCGGCTGTCGAGCTGCTCAACATAGTGGTTGGGGATGCCGTTCTCCGTCAGCAGGGTGAAAAACTGCCGGCTGATGGCGTTGTTGATCTCGCCCTTGCCGAGAATGCGCCCGCGCTTGAGGCCGTGAAAGGCCAGCGCGTCGTCCTTGAAGAATTCGATGGCCAGGTCCGGATCGTCCGTGGCGTAGATCCGCTTGCTCTTACCCTCTCGGAGTAAAGACAGAGGCTGAAGCATACTGTCTCCCCTTTGCGTATGGAAATCCAGGTGTACGGAAAAAGGGATGAAAAGTTCATCCTTCGCTATTCTACATGATTTCCCGGGCCTGCACAAGAGGGAAAAAAGGGAAAACCATGGACAGAGCGGGATAAGCTCCGCGGCCACGCGGCGGATCCCGCGCGGCATGACGGCAGCGCGTTTCAGGGAGCAGGGGGGACCGGGGAAAAACGATTCCGCCGAAAAGCGGAATAACGCTTGCATGAGGCGGGCAATCATGGTAGAATAAGCGGAGAAAAAAAGTGACAGGAGGGATGACCATGGCGCATCTGGCTCAGGCGACAATGCCGTTTTTAAATGCGCTGGCTGATCTGCGGCTTCCGTGGCTGACGGCGTTTTTCAATGCTTTGACTTATCTGGGGGACGAGAAGCTCTTCGTGGTAATCTCCATGATCGTCCTCTGGTGCTTCTCCAAGCGCGGGGGACTGTACATGCTCACGGTGGGCTTCGGCGTGAGCAACGTGGGCCAGGCGCTGAAGATGATGTTCCGCATTCCGCGCCCGTGGAATCTGGGCAGCGAGCCCTTTGACCGGGCGGACCCGATCGCCCGCGGCTCCGCCGCCAACGCCACCGGGGAGGCGACGGGCCTGGGCAGGCTGATCGGCAAGCTCCTGGGTGCCGGGGCGGACGGCTGGTCCTTCCCCAGCGGCCACACGCTGATCAGCGTCGGCACCTACGGCGCGATGGCGGCGTGGTTCAGCCAGCGCTGGGTGCGGATTGCCGGCATCGTCCTGGCGGTGCTGG
>CAMVAJ010000071.1 GCA_947165425.1 uncultured Clostridia bacterium | reverse complement strand
ACGATGGAGGCGGGGACGTTGGAGATGATCTGGCTCAGGCCGATGGCCCACCAGTACTCATTTCCTGCCACCGCGCGCCGCAGCACCCCGGCGATCTGCGGATTGGCCGTGATGGAGGAGGAGAAGACGAAGAAGCAGAAGAAGGTGACAATGAGCACATAGTCCACCTTCAGCAGGAGCTTCCGGTCGGTCACGGCGATGACCGCCAGCACCAGGGCCACGGCCCAGGGCCAGAGGGACGTCCGCGTCACGATCACCGCGATGATCAGCGCAAAGAGCGCCAGGTACACCCCGCGTCGCACCCGCCCCTCGGCGGAGCGGAGATCCCGCTGCCCGGCCACCGTGATCTCCTCCTTCGGGTTCCGCCGGTAGAGGAAGAAGATGAAGCAAACCAGCAGCAGGGCGGAGGAGGCGCACAGCGGCAGCATGTGCAGCATGAAGTGCCCCGCGCTCACGTCAGCCTGGCCGTAGAGAAACAGGTTCTGCGGACTGCCGAAGGGAGTCAGGAGGGAGCCCCGGATGGCGGCGATGTTCTCCATGGAGATCACCGGCAGGATATAGCGCTCCCTGTCCCCGCTGCGGAACAGCAGGATCGTCAGCGGGACGAAGATGATCAGGGACACGTCGTTGGTGACAAACATGGAGGTGAAAAAGACCCCGAACACCAGAAAGAGGGTCATGGGGATCATGCGCCTCATGCGGGAGGCCAGGCGGACCACCGGCGCCAGCACGTTCTCCTGCTTGAACCCCTCCAGCACGCACAGCATCATCAGCAGGGTGCCGAGGGTCCGCCAGTCGATATCCCGGAGCAGCTGCGGGGTCGGGGGCGTCACCGCCAGGGCGACGAGGGCCGCCAGCAGGGACAGGGTCAGCATGAGTTCCTTCTTCAGGAATTGAACCGCTTTCTTCATGGCCGAGGTTCCTTTCGACCGGAGGTTTCCGGCTCGGGAAGTATAGCCCACCTGCGGGAAAAAGGCAAGGCAAAACGGCGGGCGCGGCCGGTTTTCCGCCGCGGAGGCGCCGCGGCGCGGGAATACAGACAAATCAAGGGTCAAATCATTGCTTTTTTCCCGCTCGCTTGCTATAATCAGATCATTCAATAGCAGAAATTGACAGAACATATTTGGACTGAATCGAAGGAGGTGCGCCATGATCCCCTTAGAGCCCAGGATTAACCGAACGGATATGATTCATTGCGCGCTGTGCTGGGACGCGCCGTGCAGCGGGGCCTGTCCCAAGCTGACCCCGGCAAGCCTGCTGCGCTCGATCTGGTTCTCCAACGAGCAGACGGCGGCGCAGCGGCTGCCGGAGGAGAATCCGTGCCTCACCTGTGACGCGCCCTGCGAGCGGGCCTGCGTCCGGCCGGGGGAGGTGCCGATCCGGGATCTGGTCAGCCGGCTGTATTACCAGGTGAAGTCGGACTGCGAGACGCGGCTGCCCGCCCATGAGGACCGCCTGAAATGCGAGCTGTGCGGCGTCGGGCTGGAGAATCCGTTCCTGCTCTCGTCCTCGGTGGTGGCCAGCACCTACGATATGTGCGCCAGAGCCTTCGAGGCGGGCTGGGCCGGCGCGTGCTTCAAGACCATCTGCACGCTGGATATCCATGAGGCCTCGCCCCGCTTCTCCGCGATCACCGGCAGCGACGGCGGCATCATCGGCTTCAAGAACATCGAGCAGCTCTCCGACCACAGCGTGGCGGAGAACATGGAGGTCTTCCGCCGCCTGAAGAAGAACTACCCCACAAAATTCATCTTGGCCTCCATCATGGGGCAGAACGAGGCGGAGTGGGGCGAGCTGGCCCGGCTCTGCGAGGAGAACGGCGCGGACGCGGTGGAGCTGAATTTCTCCTGCCCCAACATGGCCGAGGGAGGCCTGGGGTCGGACATCGGCCAGGTGCCGGAGCTGGTGGAGCGCTTCACCGCCGCCGCCAAGCGGACTTGCCGCATTCCGGTGCTGGCCAAGCTGACGCCCAACGTGGCCGCCATGAGCCCGGCCGCGGAGGCGGCCAGGCGGGGCGGGGCGGACGGCATCGCCGCCATCAACACCATCAAATCCATCGTGGGCATCAATCCGCACACCTATGTCTCCGCCCCCGCCGTGCACGGCCACAGCGCTGTGGGCGGGTACAGCGGCAACGCGGTGAAGCCCATCGCCCTGCGCTTTATCGCGGAGCTGGGGCAGAATCCGGCCCTGCGGGGGATGCACCTGTCCGCCATGGGCGGCGTTGAAACCTGGCGGGACGCGCTGGAGTTCATCCTGCTGGGCGCGGGCTCGATCCAGGTGACCACCGCCGTCATGCAGTACGGCTATCGCATCATCGACGATCTGAAGGACGGACTCAACCTGTATCTGGCGGAGAAGGGCTTTTCCAGCGTGGGGGAGGCCATGGGCCACGCGCTGGACAGCATCAGCGCCAGCACGGACACCCTGGAGCGGGATACCATCATCTTCCCCCAGTTCCACGCGGAGCGCTGCATCGGCTGCGGCCGCTGCCAGATCTCCTGCGACGACGGCGGACATCAGGCGATCCGGCTGGATGAGGACCGCCGCCCCAGGCTGAACGGCAAGTCCTGCGTGGGCTGCCACCTGTGCATCCTGGTCTGCCCGCAGCGGGCCATCACACCCGGAATCAAGCGAATCCGGCGGTAAGGTCGGGAGGCCCCAGCCCTCCGCCTCCTCTTCAAGGTACAGTAAAGCGGCAGCGGCCCATTTCGGGCTGCTGCCGCTGCTTTTTTGCGCTTCCCGCTGCCGCGACCTACGACGCGTACAGAAAGCGACTCCCCATGTCTCGCCTCGAAGCAAGCCAAAATCACAATCTAATTTGTGTGAAATCGTTAAAAAAGTGATTGACAAAAATGAAATTTGTGTTACAATACAGATGGATGATATAAGCCAATGGACGGGGGAGAGACCATGGCAAGAAATCCGAACAACGTCGACGTCACGCGCCGGACGCACATGGGGGCGCTGATCCGACAGAAGCGCCTGGCCGCGGGGATGGAGCAGGCCGAGCTGGCGCGGCACTTCGGCGTGACGGCGGCGGCCATCGGGAACTGGGAGCGCGGGGTCGCGCGGCCCGACTTCGATCTGATCCCCGGGATCTGCCGGGTGCTGCGCATCTCCGTGACGGAGCTGTTGGGGGTGGAGCCTGAGCTGGGCCTGACAGGGCGCGAGCGGGAGCTGCTTCAGCTCTACCGGAGCATGAACCCGGCGCACCGCGCGATGGCGATGTCCCTGATGCTGCAGCTGACGCAGGACGAGGAGCGGCAGCGCCGGGAGACGCTGAGGCAGTCCGTCGCGGCCATGAGAGCGGTGTACGGCGCGGCGGCCGGCTTCGGGGCGCCGATGGAGGGGGAGCCCCCGACGGAGCAGCTCTATGTGCGCCGGAATCCCTGCCAGCAGAAAAGCACCCTGCTGGTCAGGGTCAACGGCGAGAGCATGGAGCCTGTCTACATGGATGGCTCCTTCGTCTATGTGGACGAGCGGCGGACCCCTCAGATCGGGGACGACGTCGTGGTGATCTACGAGAACACACTGTATATCAAGCAATTCACGCCGCAGGGCCTGCAGTCCTACAACCCGGACAAAAAAAGATACCCGACCATCAAGGTGGACGGGTGGGTGAACGTCCGCTGCGTGGGCGTGGTGACGGGCCGGGTCAATGATTACGACATTCTGCGAGGCGAGGAGCTAAGGGAAGTGCAGATGGCCTGCGCCGAGGCGGAGGACAGATAAGCACCAAAAAACGATGGGGGAGGAAGCCTCCATCGTGGACTACTGGAGATCGAACGTTAATTCGAGGGAGGGGCGCGGCATGTTTCAGCCTGAGCGTTTGTACTATCTGGGGCAGAATCAGGGCATAGATGTTTTCAACTATGAGGGCGTCCGGATCGACGCGATCATCCGGCCCGAGCGCGACGGCAGCTATCTCTATGTGGGCCTGGACCGGCGGGTGCCGCAGCAGGTCCTGAACGGCATGCTCTCCTGGTTCGGCATCGACCTGCGCCGGCAGTTTGAGGAGTGCAAGTTCATGGATGAGAGCCGCTTTTTCGTGCAGCGGAAGGCCGCGTAAGATTCCCAAATGTATCTGTGGGCCACGGTGCAGAGGATGCGCTTGGCGGCCTCGCGCATCGCGGAGACGACCTTGGAATCCTCGCTGCAGGTCTTCAGCTTGTCGGACCGCTTGGAGGCGTCGCTGCAGTCCCAGCCGTCGCCGCCGGCCCACACCGGTCCCAGACGGTTGAAGGAGATCATGACGCAGTGGGCGTTGGCGTCGGCGATTCCTCCGCAACAGGCGCCTTTGAATCAAAAGAATATACAAATATCTTTACAGCAGTTTGTACGTATATTATATTCCTTTTTTTTCGCAGACGACAAGCATAATTGTCTGATCAACAATACAGCCGGCCCCCGCGCGCAGGGACCGGCTGTATTCAGTTTTCGCGGCTTGAAGCACCGCTTATCGTCACACCGCCGTCTGCAGGGCGAACTGCAGGACGGGCAGCCATTGAGTGAAGAACATGTACAGCAGTACGCCCAGGATCAGGATGCCGAGGGTGCCCAGGACGATGCGGAGAATGCGGAAGCCCTTCTTGCTCAGCAGCTTCTTCTCGGGGTAGAGCTTGTGGATGATCTCCAGCGTCGCCCAGGCCATGTAGATGAAGGTCAGCACATTGTAGGCGATGAGGAGCAGTTTGTAGATGGGGAAGCCGGTGGCCACCTTCACGTCGAAGGAGGCGCTGTTGGCCTGCATGTGCAGGGTGTGCTTCACCGCGTTCTGCAGCGTGTACTGTCCGCCGCGGGAGGCCAGGGTGCTGTCTAAATACTCGGTCATGCGGGTGGTGCAGACCAGGTCGCAGCCCGCTGCCAGGGCCTGCTCGGCCTCCCTGGGCGTCAGGGACTGGGCGTCGGTGATGATGGCGCCGGTCATGCCCCACTCGTTGCGGAGGATCCCCGTGCACACGGCGTAGCTGCCGGGGGCGATGCGGGTGCCGATGCGGGCCATGGAGAGCATGACGCCCGCCGCACCGCCGTCCACGATGGCTATCTCAAAGGGCTTCATATAGATCTCGCGGATGGCCTGCTCCCCGCAGAAGGGGGCCAGGCGGCCGTTGGCGCCGCGGTTGAACTCCTGATCGTTGAGGAAGAAATGCTTCACCTGGCAGTTGACGCCGTTGGCCTTCGCGGCCTTCACAGCCACGGCGGCCATGATGCCGGAGAAGGTGCCGTCCTCGGAGTAATACTCGAAGTTGCGGCCGGAGAAGGCGGCGCGGTGGATGTTCACCGCCGGCGCCCACCAGGCGGTGACGCCCTTCATGGTGAACTCGGTGGAGGTGAGGTCCGCCATCTTCGCCACGAGCTCCTTGTTCCAGGTCGCGCCCAGCAGGTTCTCGTCGGTGAACTGATAGCCGGCGCCGCCGGAGACGTAGTCGATCATGCCCTGGGGGCCGTCGAGGGAGTTGGCCACGGGCTTGCCGATCTTGTCGATGGCGGGGGTGACATACATAGCCTTGCCGATGATCTCCAGCTGCTCAGTCTGGGTGAGCTGGGAGATGAGCCGCTCCCAGTCGGGATCCGTCAGGGGCTTGCCCACCAGATCCTCCAGCTTCAATGAGCCGGACTGGCCATATTTCACCGCGGGCCAGGCGGGGTCGCCCATGCCCAGGGGATTGCCCGCGATATCCCAGCCCTCGCTGGTGAGCGCCTCCACGATCCAGGGCGACGCCTCGTGGGTCCAGGCGAACTTTGCCCCGTCCATGGTCTCTGAGACGCCCTCCACGGTGCCGTCGGCGTAGCGCAGGCCGTCGTTCTCCATGACGCTCCAGTTGCTGCGGGACAGATACACCGCGTCCTCCAGCACGCAGTCGTCAAACTGGTTGGTGATGTCGGCGCCCGTCGCGGCTTTGTCCAGGAGCTTCAGCTCGCCCTGGGTGTGGCGCAGGACGCGGGAGGCGTCTCCCTCCGCCGTCATGCCGTTGGCGGGAGTGAAGCCCTTGGCAGCCAGCATGTTGTTGACGGCCTCGTGGGCGTCCCGGGCGAGGGTCAGGTAGTAGTCGCCGGCTTCGAGAATATAGGTCTTCTGGCCCTCGCTGTCGTAGGACTTCATGTCATCCAGCCAGGCCGGGATGGTCATGGTCTCGGACTCGCCGGGCTGGAGGAGCTTCGTCTTGCCAAAATCCAGCAGGTTGACGGCAGCCTTCTCGACGCCGTTTTCGCGGTCATAGTCGGTGTAGGGCGCCTGGTAATACAGCTGCACGACGTCCTTGCCGGCGGCGCTGCCGCTGTTGGTCACCGTGACGGAGAGGGTGAAGAGGCCGTCCTTGTCCGGGCCGGAGGCCTGGAAGCCGGACCAGTCGAAGGTGGTGTAGCTCAGGCCCCAGCCGAAGGGGTAGGCCACGGTGGCGGCGTAGTCGTACTCGCCCACGTTGGCGGCGCCCAGCACCTTGTCCTCATAGCGGGTTTCGTAGTACTTGTAGCCGACATAGATGCCCTCGGCGTAGTGCTGGTAGGAGTAGGTGCCGCCCACCGTGGTGGTGGTGGCGTCGATCAGCTTGCCGCCGGAGGTGAAGCGGAAGTCGCCGAAGTTCTGCATGGCGGGCGCGGAGAAATTGTCGTAGACGTAGGTGTCGATGTTTTTGCCGGAGGGGTTGACATCGCCCACCAGAATCCTGCCGATCTCCTGCACGCCGTCCTCACCGGTGCCGGAAACCCACAGCACCGCGTCCACGCCGTACTCCGCCGCCTGGGTGAAGTCCATGGCCATGGCGTTGGTGGTGTGCAGCACCACGATGACCCGCTCAAAGGAGGTGCCCACCATGGCCAGCAGATCCTTCTCCTCGGGGCTCAGGGAGAGATAGTCGTCCTCGTCGCTGCCCTCATAGCGGCCCATGTAGCGGGGCAGGTCGCCGCCCTCGCTGCCGCCGCGTGTGAGGACCACGATGGCCGCGTCGTTGTACTCGGCAAAGCTCTCCTTCACGGAGTCCTTGTACTCTGAGACAGGCACCTCGTCCACCGCCCAGGTGCCGGCGATGCCGCCGTTGCCCAGGTTTGCGCCGTTGCCCCACTTGGTGTGCTTGCTCTGCTTGTACATTTTGCGCAGGGAGCCGTTGATGACCAGACCGGCTGACTCGAGAGACTCCAGGAACACAGTGTCCTTGGTGTTGGAGAGCTTCTCCTTGGTCATCCACATCTGGGCGGTCTGGCCGAAGACGCTGACCTTGTTCCCCTTGGCCAGGGGCAGCGCCTGGTTGTCATTCTTCAGCAGCACCACGCCCTCGTCCACGATCTCCAGCTCCGCCTCCCGCTCGGCCGCCCGCAGGGCGTCCAGGTCGGCGAAGCGCTGGGGTTTCTCCTGGGTTTCCCCGGACTCCGGCTGCCTGTCCTCGATGATGCCGAAGTAGCCCGTGAGGACGCTGTCCCAGCTGATGGCGTAGGTGGTGGCCCAGCAGTTAAAGACGATGACAAGCACCAGCACCAGGCACCACAAGCCCAGCCAGAGGCCGCGGCGGTTCTTCTGTTTCTCGCTCATTGCTCTTCCCTCCGTCTAAAAATCGGGAGATCCGGTCGCGCCGAACCTCCCGCTGTATGGGTTCAGATTACTCGGCAGCCGGAGCGTCCACCGCCTCGTGGAAAGCCGCCAGGGTGGGGTAGGTGATCTCCGCGCCGCCGGCCACGTCCACGTCACGGAAGTACTGACCGGGGGCAATGCCGAAGGTGTAGCCGAAGGAGTAGTTGCCGTCCTCCTCCTCGTAGAGCTCGAAGCTGTACTCATGGGCCACCAGCTCGGTGCCGTCCACGGAGGAGCAGTAGAGGGTGTCGAAGGCGATCTCGTTGCCGTCCTCGGTCTTCTCCTCGGACCAGTAGCCAAACTGGAGGTAGGAGGAGGCGCTGGCGGTGTTGCGCTGATCGACCAGGGCGGAGCCGTCCTCGTACAGGTTGATCACGAACTGGAAGTAGATATTGTACTCGGCCAGGGCCCACTCGCCGGTGAACTGATACTTAATGGTCTTGGCGTCCCAGTCTTCCTGGAGCCAGCCTTCATGGGCAGTCCAGTCCTCGGCCAGCACGGAGGCGGCGCTCAGAATCATGCAGAGGGTGAGAAGCAGTGCGGTCAGCTTTTTCATCGGGGTTACCTCCTTCATTCCATCCGGTGTTCCCGGTTGATGGCTTCACTATAGCACAGTGCGGACAGGCCGCAATCGAAACAGCATAAGTTACAAGAATCCGTCCCAAACTATAAACGGACGGCGCGCCCCCGCTCTTGACCCGGAAAGCGGGCGGAGGTATACTGTCCTAAACGACAGAGACAGACAGGTGGGGAGGACGATGTACAATCTGCTCGCGGGCCTCGCGGGTGGCTTCACCCGGCAGCTGTTCACGGTGGGCCTGACTCAGCTGCAGTTCTGGATGGCGGCCCTGCTGTTTGCCGTCCCCATCAAAAAAAGGCGGCCCCTCTGGCCCCGGGTGATCGCGGCCATCGGCGTCTGGCTGGCGCTGCTGGCGGCGGCGGTCTGGATGCGAACCAGGTGGCCGGACGTGGTGACCCGCCTGTCGGTCATGCTGATCAACGTTGGCTTCACCCTGCCGGTGCTCTTCCTGATTCTGGACGATCAGCCCTTCTCGGTGCTGAGCACCTGGTGCGCGGCGGTGGCGGCGGAGGAGATCGTGGCCACCGTGTACGATGTCCTGATGGCCGCCTTCGGGGCGGATACATCCGCCGCCCTGCTTTTTTTCACCACCGGCGACATGGAATGGGATATGCTGATCTACCTCGCGATCCGCTTTCTGCTGACGGCCTCGGTATATCTGATCTTTGGCCGGCGCAGGCTGCACTCGGACGATGTGAACAGTCAGCGCCAGATTGCCCTGCTCAGCACGGCGATCCTCATTCTGGTGACCCTGTTTGCCACGTTTACGCAGGAACACCGCGGGGAGAGCGCCGCGCTGTTTGTCATCTCCCGGGGGTACGCGCTGTCCTTTGCGCTGCTGATCCTGCTGATCCGCTCCGGGATCGTCTCCATGGGGCAGGCCCGCACCGAGCTGGCCGTGATGGAGCGCGTGATGTCGCAGGAGCGGAAGCAGTATGAGCAGAACCGGGAGAACATCAACCTCATCAACATGCGCTGCCATGACCTGAAGCACCAGCTGGCGAACCTGGCCGGGCGGCTGACGGACGAGGAGGTCCGGTCCCTGCAGGAGGCCATGAACATCTACGACAGCACGATCAAGACCGGCAACGAGGTGCTGGACGTGGTGCTCTACGAGAATCAGCTGGCCTGTCAGCGGGACCGGATCCAACTCTCCTGCCTGGCGGACGGCAAAGCTCTCTCCTTCATGCGCACCCGGCACATCTACGCCCTGTTTTCCAACGCGCTGCGCAACGCCATGGAGGCGGTGCGGAAGGTGGAGGATCCCGAGCAGCGGATCATCAGCATGAATGTGGAGGATCTGGGGGAGGAGGTGGCCATTACGGTGACGAACTATTACGCGGAGGAGCCGGACATCCGCGACGGGCTGGCCGCCACCAGCAAGCAGGATGTAAATCACCACGGCTTCGGCACCATGAGCATGCGCTACATCGCCGACCAGTATCACGGCCATATGGGGATGGAGGCCAGGAACGGCGTCTTCCGCCTCTATATCACCCTGCGGAAGCCGGCCCCAAAGGCGTGAAGCCCGATTCTTGACACGACAAAAGGACGCGCTGCGCGTCTTTTTGTCGTGTCTGAAAAGCTCACCGGGTGACGATGTGTGTTCCGGGGCCGCTGATGGTCTGCGCCTACGAAAAAAAGCGGCCCGATGGCCGCCAGCAGATCAGGCGCGCGGGGATGAGAGCAGGCCGCTGAGCTGCTGCATGAAGGCCTTCTTGCGGGGCTGGCTGATCTTCAGCTCCTCTCCGGCCACGATGACGGTATAGCCCTTGACCCCCTCCACGCAGTGCAGATTCACCAGATAGCAGCTGTTGCACCGGGCGAAGCCGCAGGGCTCCAGGATGGCGGCGGCCTTGGCGAGGGTGCTGTACTGGGTGTATTCCCCGCGGCTGGTGTGGTAGATCAGGTGGTGCCCCTGCACCTCCACATAGCGGATGCTGTCGAAGCTCAGCCGCACCTGGCCCACCTCCGTGGACACCAGGAGATCCTCGCCCTCGTGGGCGGGGAGCCGCTCCAGAATGCGGGTCAGCTTCAGCGCGAAATCGTAGTAGTTGAAGGGCTTGACGATATAGGCCAGGGCGCCCACATCGTAGCCCTCCACGGCGTACTGGGTCAGGCTGGTGACAAAGACCAGGGCCACCTTCGGGTCCAGCTCGCGCAGCTTATGCGCGGCGTCCATGCCGTTCATCAGGGGCATCTGAATGTCCATGTAGACCAGGTCATAGTCCGCGGTGTAGGGCTCCAGGAAGAGCAACGGGTGCTCGAAAACGCGGGTGTGGAACTGCAGCTTGTTCTCGCCGGCATAGCGCTGCAGATGCGCCTGCAGGCGCTGTGAGGCTTCCAGGTCATCCTCCACAATGGCGACGCGGATCGGCATGCATTGAGCACCCCCCTTTTTCTCGGTTCGATCCGGAGGCTTCCTTGTCTTCGGCGGGCATTTTTTTTGAATATCTGAATCAATATCTCCCGCTCATTATTATATCAGCTTTCGCACAACTTGGGAAGAGCGGATGATTGCTCACGGAAACCGGATATGACTGGGCTTCATGAGCTCACCTTCGGTTCTTCGCGGATACCTGTGCGAATGAAACGGAGCAGCTCCTCCAGATCGTCGAATTCATCGTAATCCCCCATGATGCCCTCGCGATGA
>CAMVAJ010000070.1 GCA_947165425.1 uncultured Clostridia bacterium | reverse complement strand
CACATCATCTTCTCCAAGTACGAGACCACCGGCGACGGCATCGTGACCGCCCTGAAGCTGATGGAGGTCATGCTCGCCAAGGAGAAGCCGATGAGCGAGCTGGCGGCCCCGGTGGTGTTCTATCCCCAGGTGCTCAAGAACGTCCGCGTGAAGAGCAAGCCCGACGCCCAGAACGACCCGGACGTCCAGGCCGCCGTGAAGAAGGTGGCCGCGGAGCTGGGCGATACCGGCCGCATCCTCGTGCGCGAGAGCGGCACCGAGCCCGTGATCCGCGTGATGGTCGAGGCGGAGAGCAACGCCGTCTGCGAGCAGCATGTGGACGCGGTCATCGACGTGATCCGCGCCAAGGGACACATCGCGGAATAACCCCAAATACATCTGACATCAGGAGGAGAAAACCATGCTCAACGTCGCGCTGCCCCCCATGGGCTGGAACAGCTGGAACACCTTCGGCGGGAACATCTCCGATCAGCTGATCGTGGAGACCGCCCGCGCCATGAAGGAGAAGGGCTACCAGGAGAAGGGCTACAACTACATCGTGATCGACGACCTGTGGAGCCTGCACGACCGGGACGCCCAGGGACGCCTTGTGCCCGACCCGGCCAAGTTCCCGCGCGGCATGAAGGCCCTCGCCGACGACCTGCACGCCATGGGCTTCAAGTTCGGCATGTACTCCTGCGCGGGGGTGCAGACCTGCGCGGGCTACCCCTCCTCCTTCGACCACGAGTACGTGGACGCCCAGACCTTCGCCGACTGGGGCGTGGACTACCTGAAGTACGACTTCTGCAACTTCCCCGCCAGCGCGGACGGCAAGAACCGCTACGCCACCATGAGCATGGCGCTGAAGGCCACCGGCCGGGACATCCTCTTCGCGGCCTGCAACTGGGGCACCAACGAACCCTGGAAGTGGATGAGCGCCATCGGCGCGCACATGTACCGCTCCACCGGCGACATTCAGGACAACTTCAAGTCCTTCTCCTCCATCGCCCGCTCCCAGCTGGACAACTTCTGCATGAGCGGCCCGCACTGCTTCAACGACATGGATATGCTCACCATCGGCATGTTCGGCAAGGGCAACGTGGCGCTGGGCAAGGCCTGCACGGCGGAGGAGTATCAGACCCAGTTCGCCCTGTGGTGCATGCTGAGCGCGCCGCTGATGATCGGCGGCGACGTCCGCAATATGGACGCCGGCTCGGAGGCGCTGCTGCAGAATACGGGCCTGCTGCGCATCAACCAGGACCCCGAGTGCCGCCCGCCGCACATCGTCTACCGCGGCCGCGTGCTCAACACGGAGTTCGACCCTGAGACCGGCAGCTGGTGGCACGAGTATCCCGACAGCGGCCTGACCCTGTTCAAGCACCTGTCCGGCGGCGAGTTCGCCGTGGGCTATTTCAACTTCGCGCCGAAGTCCGGCGAGATCCAGTTCATCTTCGCCGACGCGGGTCTGCCCTACGGCAGCGGCTATGGCCTGCACCTTCGCGACGCCATCACCGGTGAGGACCTGGGCGTGCACCGCGACTACTTCCACCTCAACGTGGAGAGTCACGCCAGCCGGGTGCTCCTGGCCCGCATGGTCAAAGCCTGATGGCCGAGGAAGCGAAGACGGCGGCGCGATGCCTGCGCTGCGGCCGTCCGCTGACCGCGGACGAGATCGCCATCACCAAGCGGCTCATCAACCGGGGCGCGACCGAGTTCTACTGCGTCCCCTGTCTCGCCGCCTGGTTCGAGGTCACCGAGCAGGACATCCGGGACCGCATCGCCTACTACCGCAGCGTCGGCTGCACGCTCTTTACGCCAGGCGAATAAACCGATTTCAACCAAAGATCCCCTCTCCGGAAGCCGGAGAGGGGATCTTCTTTATTGATTTTTCGCCAGCTCAGCCCTTCCGCCGCCGCAGCGACAGAGGGGCCGGTCTTTTGCTCAGAACTCGCACTCCTTGGGCGTGCGCGGATAGGGGATCACGTCGCGGATGTTGTCCACGCCCGTCAGGTACATGATCAGCCGCTCGAAGCCCATGCCGAAGCCCGCGTGGCGGCAGCCGCCGAAGCGGCGGAGGTTCACATACCAGTCCATCTGCTCCTTGGAGATGCCCAGCTCGTCCATCCGCTGGGTGAGCCGCTCCAGGCGGTGCTCACGCTGGGAGCCGCCCATCAGCTCGCCGGAGCCGGGCACCAGCAGATCGACGCCGGCGACGGTCTTGCCGTCGTCGTTCTGGTACATATAGAAGGCCTTGATGTCCTTGGGCCAGTCATAAATGAACACCGGGCCGTGGAAATACTCCTCGGTCAGGTACTTCTCGTGCTCCTTCGCGGTGTCCCCGCCGTAGACCGGCTCGAACTCGAAGCGGTCCTTCACCTCCCGCAGGATGCGGATGGCCTCCTCGTGGCTGATGCGGGCGCACTGGGCGTCGGCCAGGCTCTGCAGCTTCTCCACCAGGCCGGGGTTCAGCTTGTCCAGGAAGGCCAGCTCGTCCGGGCACTTCTCCAGCACGGTCCGGACGACGCTCTTGAGGAAGTCCTCCTCGATGTCCATCAGCTGATTGATATCGCAGAAGGCGATCTCCGGCTCGATCATCCAGAACTCGGAGGCGTGGGTCTTCGTGTTGCTGTTCTCGGCGCGGAAGGTGGGCCCGAAGGTATAGATGCGGCTGAAGGCCATGGCGAAGGTCTCGCCCTCGAGCTGGCCCGTCACCGCCAGGGAGGTGTCCTTGCCGAAGAAGTCCTCGCTGGCGTCCGCTGTGGAGCCCTTGGGGAGCGTCGTCACCGTGAAGGTGTTGCCCGCGCCCTCCGCGTCGTTGGCCGTGATCAGCGGCGTGTGGACATAGAGGTAGCCCCGATCCTGGAAATAGGTGTGGATCGCCATGGCGGCCACGCTCCGGACGCGGAACACCGCCTGGAACAGGCGCGTCCGCGGGCGCAGATACGCGATCTTGCGCAGGAACTCCACCGAGTGCCGTTTGGGCTGCAGGGGATACTCCGCGGGGCAGTCCCCCTCCAGGAGGATCTGGTGCGCCTGCACCTCGGGCACGGTCTTGTCCCGGTAGGAGGGCACCACCGTGCCAACCACTGTCACCGCCGCGCCGGCCAGGAGCGTGGAGACCTGCTCGTAGCCCTCCAGCGTCTGGTCATAGACCACCTGCGGGTTGGAGAAACAGGTGCCGTCGTAAAAATCGATGAAGCCGATCTGCTTCTGCCGCCGGTGGCTGCGGATCCATCCCTGCAGGCAGACCTCCTGGCCCTGCAGCTCCTCCAGGCGCTCTTTCAGTTCCCTTGTTGTGATCACCTGCATGGCGATCTCCTCCCTTTTGTTGTGTATTGCTTGATTACTTCGCTCTGTTCCTGTTTGCCAATTGCAGCGTCCGATGGATGACCCAGGCGTGCAGCAGAGGCATCGCGACGGCCGTCGCCAGCATCACGACATTGCCGAACACGGTCAGATTGTCGTTGATCCAGTAGAAGAGCCCCTCCGGCATCAGCCGCTCAAACTTCCAGGGCTTGTCCATCAGATACTGCGTCACGCCGTTGACCGCGATGCACAGCACCGTGCCCACCAGCGGCCAGACCGGGAAGCCCCCGCCCATGCGCCGCACCCGGCGGCAGGCGTGGATCATCAGGAAGAGCATGATCAGCGCCGCCAGCACCTGCTCCACGTGGACGAAGAAGAAGATCAGGCTCACCAGCCGGGTCAGCTCCAGATACAGCTGCACCGCGCTGAGCAGGAAGGCCGCCCGCTCGAAGGACAGGCCCGGGACCGCGGCGAAGCGCCGCGCCCGCAGCACCGTGTGCAGCGCGATGAGCAGCGCGCACAAGGCCGTCAGCGTGGAGACGGCGAAGTGCCACATCCCGTAGGGGTCCTGCAGCGAGGCCGGGAAGAAGGCGAATACCGTGCCCTCCTCGATCTCCGGCAGGCCGACGGTATACAGATCCGCCAGCGCGATCTCCCCGTTGCCCGCGAAGATCTCCGCGAAGCGGAGCGCCGCCGCCAGCAGACA
The DNA here is from genome assembly GCA_947165425.1 of uncultured Clostridia bacterium. GTDB lineage: Bacteria > Bacillota > Clostridia > Christensenellales > Aristaeellaceae > RUG11272. The sequence continues at coordinate 6,980 of CAMVAJ010000070.1, read as the reverse complement.
GCCCGGCGCGGCGAAGGCGTCCAGCACGCGGGCAGGCCGCTCCCCCATCACGCGGGCCCCGAGCCAGACGCCCAGGCAGAAACCCACGCCCCCGCCCATGAAGGAGAACTCCTCCGGCTCGAGTCGGAAGAGCGCCGCGCCGCCGTAGGCGCCGAACATCGGGCCGAAATTGAAGGCCAGATAGACCAGCTTGGCGCAGAGATACCCCGCTAAAATCCCCAGGCCGCCGCAGGGCAGCGCCAGGATCGCGCGCATCCCGCGTCTCTTCAGGGTCAGGGCAAACCAGATGAGGCAGAGCGCCAGGCCCGTCAGGGCCGTGACGGCGTACCGCCAGTCAGCCAACAGCATGTCACTCCCCCCCCGCCAGTGTGAAAACACACCGTGTTTCCATTTGATCGATGGATGTTTTTACGGCACGTAGTTCTCCGCGGAGGCGAAGTAGATGATGTCCATCAGCTTCCGCTGGGAATTGCTGCCGAACTCGTTGACCTTCTGTCCCCGGAAATAGAGCCAGGTGGAGTCGCCGCCGTCGAGGTTGTAGGCCACCCGCACGTCCTTCGAGGCCGCCAGCTCCGCGAACTCCCGCATGGTCATGCCGGTGTTCCCGCGGTAGGGGCCCGCGCAGCAGATGACCTTGTAGTGCAGCGGGCCGGCCTGGCAGAGGCACATGCGCTGCCGCGGCTGCTCCGTCGCCATGTCGATCCAGCGGTCCGCCCCCTCGTAGGACCATACGACCTGGCCGTTGTCCACCAGGATCGGGCCGAAGGAGAAGGCGTTCAGAATGCGCTTGCCCTCCACGGTGGCGTAGATCGAGTTGGTCAGCGGCTGGTAGAGCGCGTGGAAGTCGCCGTCCTCGTCCACCAGCAGCACGTCCATCATCTTGGAATCCCACCGGCCGGGGGTGTCCAGGTTGTTGCGGAACATGATGCCCTGGCGGAAGATGAAGCCCTTGCCCCGGCGCTCGGAGCTGTTATAGTAGTCGCCGTTGAGCGCCAGCACCGGGTTGGTGCGCCGCGCCAGGCTCATGCCCTCCATCTGGCCCGTGGAGTCGAAGCTGCCCGTCCAGCCCGCCGCGTGCGTGCGCAGCTGGGAGGCGTCCTGGATGTAGATGTCCGCCACCCAGTACTGGCACTGGCCGGTGGCTGTGGGGGTGTTGCTGGTCTCGATGGAGACGGAGATCGTGGAGTCGGTGTAGATCCACTCGCCGATATAGCCCTTGCTGTTGGGCATCGAGCCGCCGTTGAAGTCGATGGGCAGCAGATAGTGCCGGTCCGAGAAATCCTGGATCGGGAAGGTGGGCAGCTCCGGCGTCGGCTCCGGGGTCAGCTCAGGGACCTCGGTGGCGACGATCTCCTCCAGTGTGCCCAGCTCGACGGGCTCCGGCGTGGGCACCGTAGAGATGCGGATCACGTGATCGCCGCCCCCGCTCTCGCCCTCCGCCCAGGCGCCGCCGCACAGGGCGAGCGCCAGCGTCGCCATCGCCAATACCAGAGAGATCAGACCCGTTTTCCTCATCAATGATACGCTCCTGTTCACATCAATCGTTGATCCGAAGTCCCGAGATTCACTGTCCGCCGTTGCGGATCGTGATCAGCCGGACCGTCCCGTCCTCAAGCGTCTCCGCCGTGGGCTGCGGGGTCGCGGGCGTCTCCGCCGCGCTCTCCGTCTCCTCCGGCAGGGGGCTCAGTGTCTGGGGCTCGTCGGCCAGGGCCGGCTCCACCGCGGCGGGCGCGGGCGTCTCCGCGATCCCCTCGTCCAGGGGGAAGCTGTCCTCAAAGGGGACGTACTCGTATTTGGGCTTCAGATGGTTCTCCCCGAACGTCGCCACGATCGCGGCGTAGTGGGGGTGCATCTTCTTCTCGTTGAGGTACCGCCAGGCGCCGGCCGTGGAGTAGTGCGTGGAATCCACGAAGGTGTCCGGCAGCGCGGCCTTCAGGCGGCTGACGACCTCCCCGGGCGGCGACTGATTGCGCTTCTGGCTGGAGTAGATCCACAGGCGCTTCAGCGTCGTCAGCCCCTCCAGCGCCGACCAGTCGCTGATCTTGTTGAAGCAGATGTTCAGATCGAGTATGTGCGGGAGATCGGCCAGGCAGGAGATATCCGTGATGCTGTTGTTGAACAGCTCCGCGTACTCCAGGTATTTCAGCGACGCCACCGGCGTCACGTCCGTCACCTTGTTGCAGGCCACGATCAGCACCCGCAGGTTCGGCAGGTCGTAGAGGAAATTCAGGTCGGTCACGCTGTTGTGGCCCACGTCCAGGGCCATCAGGTTCCAGCAGTATTTCAGGATGCCGAAGTCCTCGCTCGAGTGGTGGGAGGACTGGTTGTTGTGCAGCGTCGACCAGGAGGTGTAGTCCGTGCGGATCAGGTGCTTGTGGTCCTTCCCCTGGAGCACCATGGTCCAGCCCCACTTCATCTCCGGGTACCGCGCCGCCAGCCGGTCGCACATCTCGCGGGGGATCTGCGTCTCCCACATATCCACCTGCCGGAGGTTGGGCATTTGATCCAGGAAGGCCTCGAAGGCGCTGTAGTCCTTGACGACCGTCCCGCCCAGGTCGATGTACGCCGCGTCCTCCCGGTAGCTGACGCCCTGGTAGCTCACCTCCGCCGTCGCCGCGCCGGCCAGCAGCGCCATCAGCGCGACGGCCAGAAAAGCAAATCTGAGTTTCAAAACGGGTCCTCCTTATTGATCCGCTCCGCCGCGGGCCCGATGGAGCCGGCGGATAAAAAGACATGATCGCCCTGCGCAGCTATGCGCATTCTGCATTATACCAAAAAGCCCGGGGCGATTCAATCTTTTTTCATGTACAAACTGTAAAATTGCCGATTTGGCCCCTCCGCCGGGCAGCCGAAAACGGCCCTTGCAAAACCACGCTGATTCGGTTATAATAACCGTACAGAAAAAACCCGAGGAGGTCTTTCCCATGATTCAGATCATCGCCGGTCTCAAAGGCTCCGGTAAAACCAAGCGCCTGATCGATATGACCAACCGGACCGCGCACGAGTCCGATCACGACGTGCTCTTCCTGGACGACGACAACCGCTATATGTTCGACGTCGACCACAAGGTGCGCTTCATCAACGCGGGCGAGTACCACGTCCACACCGCCGAGATGTTCCTGGGCTTCATCTCCGGCATGCTCAGCCAGAACTTCGACGTCGGCACCATCTTTATCGACGCGTTTGTCAAGCTGTGCAAGACCAACCTGAACGAGGCCGGCTGGCTGTTCGAGGCGATGGAGGAGCTCTCCCGCAAGCACAACGTCAATTTCGTCCTCTCCGTCTCCGCCGACCCGGAGACCCTGCCCGATTTCATGAAAGCCCTGATCATCTGATTCTCTCGCTGAAATCACGCAGCCGAGCGGGATGCAGGAAGCGCTTGGGGATATCGCCTGCGTCGTTAGGCTTTACTCCCCGCAGGCCGGCGCGCTGTGTCCCGTTTTTGCATATTTTCAGAACTCTGCCTTGATGGAGGATCAAACTCATGTCCTACTTATCCACGCGCGGCGGTGCGGCCGTCACCGCATCCCAGGCTATCCTCACGGGGCTGGCGCCCGGAGGCGGGCTCTATGTCCCGGCCATGTTCCCGCAGGTAGACCGGCGCTGGATCGCCAATCTCAGCCGGATGAGCTATGCCGAGCGCGCCGTGGCGGTGCTCTCCCACTATCTGGAGGATTACACGCCGCGCGAGATCGAGCAGGCGGTGCAGGCGGCCTACGCGCCGGATCGTTTTGACGATCCCGCCATCGCGCCGCTGCGCACGCTGACCGACAGCACCTACCTGCTGGAGCTGTTCCACGGGCCCACGCTGGCCTTCAAGGATATGGCGCTGCAGCTCCTCCCCCACCTGGTCCGCCTCGCCGCGGATAAGGCCGGCGAGAAGCGGGAGATCAGCATCCTCGTGGCCACCTCCGGCGACACGGGCAAGGCCGCGCTCGAGGGCTTCCGGGACGTGCCCGGCACCTCCTGCACCGTCTTCTACCCCGAGGAGGGCGTCAGCGACATCCAGAAGTTGCAAATGACCACCACCGGCGGCAGCAACACCCGCGTGATCGCCGTGGAGGGCAATTTTGACGACGCCCAGACCGGCGTGAAGGCGCTTTTCACCTCGCCCGCCTTCGCCGAGGAGATGAACCGCCGCGGCCGGGTGCTCTCCTCCGCCAACTCCATCAACTTCGGGCGGCTCGTGCCGCAGATCGTCTACTACTTCAGCGCCTACGCCGATCTGATCAGCCGCGGGGCCATCGCCATCGGCGAGCCGGTCAACTTCGTGGTGCCGACCGGCAACTTCGGCGACATCCTGGCCGGCGACTACGCCCGCCGGATGGGCCTGCCCGTCGGCCGGCTGATCTGCGCGAGCAACCGCAACAACGTCCTGACCGATTTCTTCAGCACCGGGCGCTACAGCACCCATCGCCTGTTCTACAAGACCTCCTCCCCCTCGATGGACATCCTCATCTCGTCCAATCTGGAGCGCCTGCTCTACGAGGCGGCCGACCGGGACGGCATGCTGGTGGACGTCTGGATGCGTCAGCTCAAGGAGAGCGGCAGCTACTCCATCGGGGAGCAGCGCCGCGACGCCCTGGCCAAGGTCTACGACGCGGGCTTCGCGGACGAGCGCTGCACGGCCATGGAGATCGCCGAGATGCAGACCCGCGCCGGCGTCGTCATCGACCCGCACACCGCGGTGGCAGCCTATGTGCTGGACGAGTACCGCGCCCGGACCCACGACGCCCGGCCCACTGTCATCGTCTCCACCGCCAGCCCCTACAAGTTCTGCGCCGACGTGCTCGCCTCCCTGAAGGGGCGCTCCGCGGTCGAGGGCATGGACGCCTTCGCCTGCGCGGAGGAGCTGGAGAAGCTCTCCGGCATCCCCACGCCCAAGCAGGTGCGCGAGCTCAAGTCCCTGCCGGTGCTGCACCACCGCCGCTGCGGGAAGGACTATGAGCAGATGGCTCAGGCCGTCCTCGACTGACACGGAGGAGGATGCCGATGCATTCCTACAAGTCCCTGCCCGCCGGCTACACCGAGCTTTTCCAGCTGGATCTGCAGAAAAACAAGCACGACGCCGTCGTCGTCAACGTGCTGGCCGTGATCCTCGCGCTGGTTTTCGCCGTGATCATGCACCTCTTTGTCCCGGCCACCGAGATCCTGCATGATCTGGACGCGAAGGATAACACCTATTTCCTCAAGCTGATGGTGCTCCTGGTGGCCTATGTGCTCTACATCATCCTCCACGAGCTGACCCACGCGGCCATCATGCGCTATTTCGGCGCGCAGAAGGTGCGCTTCGGCTTCACCGGCATGTATGCCTACGCCGGCAGCGAGGAGGACTATTTCGACCGCTTCAGCTACCGCCTCGTCGCCGCCGCGCCGCTGGTGGTCTGGGGCGTGGTCTTCCTGATCCTGCAGTGCGCTGTGCCGCGCGGCTGGTACTGGATCGTCGGCCTGCTGCAGCTGGGCAACATCGCCGGCGCCGCGGGAGACATTTATGTCATCTGGCGCGTCAGCCGTCAGCGGGAAACCATCCTCGTCCGGGACACCGGGCTCGCGATGACCATCTTCGACCGGGAGGAGACTGAGGGATGAGCACCGAAACCGTCTATGTCTGCGGCCACCGGAACCCGGACACGGACGCCATCGTGGCCGCCATCGGCTACGCCGCCCTGCGCAACGCGCTGGGCGATAACGGCTATGTCCCGGCCCGCCTCGGCCATGTGAGCGACGAAACCAGCTTTATTCTCAAGCGCTTCGGCTTCGCGCCGCCCGCGCGCCTGACCACGGTCCGCACCCAGGTGCGGGATCTGGACTTCGACCACCCGCCGCTGCTGGGCAAGGCCATGCCGGTCTCCAAGGCCTGGGAAATCATGCAGCGCGGCGAGGGCTACACCGCCGTCCCGGTCACCGACGAGGGCGGGAAGCTTTTCGGCATGCTCACCAGCACCGATATCGCCGAGCACGACCTGGCCTCCGTCCTCTCCCCCAGGGTGGAGGACGTGCCGATCTACAACCTGCTCTCCGCCCTGGAGGGCCGCGTCATCAACAACGACGACGACCTTTTCGATTCCGTGACCGGCGAGGTCGTCATCGCCCTGCCCCGCCCCGGCGAACCGCTCTGCGGCGTCAAGCCCGAGTCCATCGTGCTGTGCGGCGAGCAGGAGGACGTGGCGGAGAAGGCGCTGGCGCTCGGGGTCTCCTGCCTGATCCTCTGCCAGAGCAATCTGGCGGAGAAATACCGCGGTCTCAGCTCAAAGACCTGCGTCATCGTCACGCCCTGCGACGCCTACCGCGCCGCCCGGATGATCTATCAGTCCGTGCCCGTGGAGCGGGTGGCCCGGCGCAAGGACGTGATCTCCTTCCGCCTGGACGACTTCCTGGACGACGTGCGGGAGAGCGTCCTCACAACCCGCCACCGCTCCTACCCCGTGCTGGACGCGGAGGGGAACGTCGTGGGCACCCTGGGCCGGTATCACCTGCTGCGCCCGAAGCGCAAGAAGCTGGTGCTGGTGGACCACAACGAGGTGGGCCAGTCCGTCCCCGGGCTGGAGCAGGCCACGCTCCTGGGCATCATCGACCACCACCGCCTGGGCGACGTCCAGACGGGCTATCCGATCTTCATGCGCAACGAGCCCGTCGGCTCCACCGCCACCATCGTCTCCACCATGTTCCAGGAGCACGGCATCACGCCGAGCCCGGCGCTGGCGGGCCTGCTGGCCTCGGCCATCCTCTCGGACACGGTACTGTTCCGCTCCCCTACCGCGACGCCCCGGGACCGGCGCATCGCCGAGCGGCTGGCGCATATCGCCGGGCTGGATCTGGACACGCTGGGCAAGGAGATCTTCACCGCCAGCCAGAACGCGGACAAGCCCGCCGACGTGCTGCTGAAAACAGACTTCAAGGAGTTCCATATCGCGGGGCACGAGCTGGCCATCAGCCAGATCACCACCATGGACTCCGAGCAGATGATCCGCCGCGAGCAG
>CAMVAJ010000069.1 GCA_947165425.1 uncultured Clostridia bacterium | reverse complement strand
CCCTACTGCCCCCGCTGCGGCACCGCCCTGTCCAGCCATGAGGTGGCCCAGGGCTACAAGAACGTGAAGGAGACCTCCGCCTATGTCCGCTTCGCGGTGAAGGGCGAGGAGAACACCTACCTGCTGGCCTGGACGACCACGCCCTGGACCCTGCCCTCGAACCTGGCGCTGTGCGTCAACCCCCGCGACGCCTATGTGAAGTTCGAGGTGGAGGGCACGGTCTACATCATGGCCAAGGCCCTGGTGGAGGCGGTCTTCCCGGGCAAGGAGATCCGGGTGATCGAGGAGAAGGCGGGCAGCGAGCTGGTCGGCCTGGCCTATGAGCCTCTCTTCGGCTTCGCGCGCGGGCTTCTGCCCGAGGACACCAAGGCCTGGCACGTGCTGGCGGACGACTATGTCACCATGACCGACGGCACGGGCATCGTCCACATCGCGCCGGCCTTCGGCGAGGACGACAACCGCGTCTGCCGCGAGAACGACATGCCCTTCGTCTGCCTGGTGGATACCAAGGGCTGCATGACGGCGGAGACCGACTGGCCCGGCGTCTTTGTCAAGGACGCGGACAAGCTGATCCTGGCGGATCTGCAGGCGCGCGGCCTGCTCTTCGCGGCCGTGCCCTTCACCCACGACTACCCCTTCTGCTGGCGCTGCGACACCCCGCTGCTTTACTACGCGCGGCCGACCTGGTTCATCAAGATGACCGCCCTGCGGGATCAGCTCGTAGCCAACAACCGCACCATCAACTGGATGCCGGACAACATCAAGGAAGGCCGCATGGGCAACTTCCTGGAGAACGTGATCGACTGGGGCCTCTCCCGCGAGCGCTACTGGGGCACGCCCCTGCCCGTCTGGAAGTGCCCGAAGGGCCATCTGCACGTGGTGGGCTCCATCGCCGAGCTGCGGGAGATGGCGGTGCAGGATCCCGGCCCGGACATCGAGCTGCACCGGCCCTACATCGACGCGGTGGAGCTGAAGTGCCCCGAGTGCGGCGAGAACATGCACCGCGTCAAGGAGGTCATCGACTGCTGGTACGACTCCGGCTCCATGCCCTTCGCCCAGTGGCACTATCCCTTCGAGAACAAGGACGTCTTCGAGAAGAACTTCCCGGCCCAGTTCATCTCCGAGGCCGTGGACCAGACCCGCGGCTGGTTCTACACGCTGGAGGCCATCTCCACCTGCCTGTTCGGCCGCGCGCCCTTTGAGAACTGCATCGTAATGGGCCACGTCCAGGACGCCGAGGGCAAGAAGATGTCCAAGCACCTGGGGAACGTGGTGGATCCCTTCGCGGCCCTGGACAGGTACGGCGCCGACGCGCTGCGCTGGTATTTCTACGCCTCCTCCGCGCCCTGGCTGCCTACCCGCTTCTCCGATAAGAGCGTGCAGGAGGGGCCGCTGCGCTTCCTCGCGACGCTGCAGAACGTCTACGCCTTCTTTACCATGTACGCGGACATCGACGGCTTCGAGCCGGCGGCGCACCCGTTGGAGAAGGCGGAGCTGTCCCTGATGGACCGCTGGATTCTCTCCCGCCTGAACACCCTGGTGAAGAAGGTGGACGACGACCTGGCGCACTACCGCGTGACCGAGCCCGCCGTGGCGATCGAGAGCTTCGTGGACGACCTGTCCAACTGGTATGTCCGCCGCAGCCGCGAGCGCTTCTGGGGCAAGGGCATGGCCGGGGACAAGGAGGCCGCCTTCGCGACGTTGTACCACGTCCTGCTGACCCTTGCGAAGGTCTGCGCGCCCTTCATCCCCTTCATGGCGGAGGAGATCTGGCAGAACCTGGCGGTGGGCCACCTGCCCGAGGCCGAGGAGTCGGTGCACTTCTGCGCCTTCCCGGCGGCGGACGAGCGCTGCATCGATCCGGAGATGGAGGAGCAGATGGCGGCCCTGATCGAGGTCAAGGCCCTGGGCCTGAGCTGCCGGAACCTGGCGAACCTGAAGGTGCGCCAGCCGCTGCAGACCATGTATGTCAAGGGCTCGTCCTTCGAGGAGGCCTACCAGGCCCTCTGCCGGGACGAGCTGAACGTGAAGGAGATCGTCTTCGTGGAGGACGCGAGGGCCTTCACCACCTACAAGCTCAAGCCGCAGATGCGGACCCTGGGCCCGCGCTACGGCAAGCTCCTGGGCAAGATCGGCCAGGCGCTGGCCGGCATGGACGGCAACGACGTGGTGGACACCTTCGCCCGGGGCGAGCAGCTGACCTTCGAGGTCGAGGGTACGCAGGTGGTGCTGAACAAGGACGACGTGCTCACCGAGGCGGCCCAGAAGCCGGGCTTCGTGGCCCAGGAGGACAAGGGCGTCACGGTGGTGCTCGACACCAACCTGACCGAGGCGCTGGTGGACGAGGGCTTCGTCCGCGAGGTGATCTCCAAGGTGCAAAACATGCGCAAGGACGCGGGCTTTGAGGTGACCGACCGCGTCGAGATCGCCTGCGCCTGCGGCGAAAAGCTGCGCGGCGCGCTCGAGCGCGGCCGGGAGATGCTCCTCAAGGGCACCCTGGCGGTCAGCCTCTCCTTCGGGACGCCGGACAGCGGCTTCACCTCCCAGAGCTGGAGCATCAACGGCGAGGACGCCGTGCTGGGCGTGAAGGTCGTCCGGTAAACCGAAATAAAAAAACGCGGATGGGTACGCCTGCGAGAGGCGCCCATCCGTGTTTTTGACTGCGATCGGCCATCCTCCGGTTGCAAATATAGCCAATTGATGTTATAATCATATTAGCCAAAATGGAAGGAGGCGGAAGCATGAGCGAAGCCATTGCGACAGCCACCTCTACGGAGATGCAGAATAACTTTGGCAGGTATCTCCATATGGTGATGAATGGCGGCGAAGTGATCGTCACCCGGAACGGCAAAGAAGTGGGGCGGTTCATTCCGAGGTCGGCCGCGGTTTCCTATCTGACCGATTCCCTGACCGGCATCCTGTCCGGAGAAACAGACATGGGGCAGGTGAAGGAAGAGAGGCTGAAAGCAAAGTATGAGAGCGCTGATTGACGGAAACATTGTCCTCGATGTTCTGCAGCGGCGAGAGCCTCATCTCAATGCTTCCGCAAAGATCTGGAAGCTGTGCGAGACCGATCAGCTTGAAGGATTCATTTCCGCGCTGACTTTCGCCGATCTGGTTTATGTGATGCGAAAGGAACTGAATCCCGACAGCGTCCATGAGGTACTGACAAAGCTGGGGCTCATCTTCCGCTTTGCCGATCTGACCGTCGCCGATGTGACGGAAGCCGCCGAAATGCGCTGGAATGACTACGAGGACGCGGTGCAATCCGCGACCGCAAGGCGCATCCGTGCGGACTGCATTATTACCAGAACCATCAAAGACTATCTGAGGAGCGCCGTTCCGGCGTTTACACCTGCGGAGTTTCTGCTGAGAATATAGGCATCGTTTTGAAGAAGCCGCGCGAAACGCGGCTTCTTTGACTTTTTCTGACCTTTTACAAATTATTCATGATTTTCGGCTATGAAACCCTTGACAAAGCAGGTGGGCGGTGCTAATCTATGCATGGTGATTAGCACTCAACCTCATCGAGTGCTAACAGCACCGGAAAGGAGGGAGCGCGATGGGGATGGACGAACGAAAGACCAGGATACTGCAGGCGATCATCGACGACTATATCCTGACCGCCGTGCCTGTCGGCTCTCGGACGATCTCGAAGAAATACGACATGGGCCTCTCCTCCGCGACCATCCGCAATGAGATGAGCGACCTGGAGGAGCTGGGCTATCTCGACCAGCCCCATGTCAGCGCGGGGCGCATCCCCTCGGCCAAGGCCTACCGCCTCTACGTGGACCAGCTGCTCCGCTCGGGCAAGCTGCGCACCGGCGAGGAGCAGGAGATCCGCTCCTACTTCACCGGCCGGGTACGGCAGATGGAGGAGGTCTTCGACCACGCGGCGCAGGTGCTCTCGACGCTGACCCGGTACACGGCGGTGGTGCTCTCCCCGAGCGGCGCGGCCATGAAGATCCGGAACATCCAGCTCGTGCCCGTCGCGGCGGACCGCGCGCTGCTCGTGGTGGTCACGGACAGCGGCATCGTGCGCGACAGCGTGGTGGAGATCCCCCGGGCGCTGGACGCGGACGCGCTCTACACCCTCTCCCGGGCGATGACCGAGGCGCTGTCCGGCTGCACGCTGGAGGAGGCCCTGACCCGGATGCCGACCCTGATCGGCCGGATGCGGGAGAACGCGGACGTCCTGCTGGCGGTCAACAGCCGCATCAGCGAGGCGGCGGAGCGCGGGCCGCGCAGCCACGTCTCCATCGGCGGCGTGAGCAACATGCTCGCCTACCCGGAGTACGCCGACGCCGAGAAGGCCCGGAGCTTTCTCTCCCTGATGGAGACCCGGGACCGGCTGGCGGAGCTGATGAGCCCGCAGAGCGACGTGGCCTTCACCGTCCGCATCGGCCCGGAGACCGGGCTGAAAAACATGAGCGACTGCTCGATCGTCACCGCGACCTACTCGACCCACAGTGGGCGGCAGGGCACGATCGGCATCATCGGACCGACCCGGATGCAGTACAGCCGGGTGCTCTCCATCCTGCAGGCGATGGGCAGCCAGCTCTCGGAGCTGTTCTCCGATCCGGACGCGCCGGAGAGAGGGTGAAGCGGCATGCGAAAACGCAGACCAAAGAAAGAAAAGCAACGGAGGAATCAACCGATGAGTGAGACGGAGAACCGCCCCCTCGACGATCAGGAGCTCCCCACCCCGGAGGAGGCCGCCGCGATGGCCGCGGAGGCCATGAGGGCGGAGGAGCCGGAGGCCCAGGAGACGCCCGCCGCGGAGGAGAATCCGCTCCAGACCGCCCTGGACGCCGCCACAGCCAAGGCGGACGAGTATCTGGCGCTGGCCCAGCGGGTGCAGGCGGACTTCGACAATTTCCGCCGGCGCAACGAGAGCGTCCGAGCGGACAGCTTCGCCGAGGGACAGCGCAGCGCCGTCACCGCGATGCTGGATGTGCGGGACAACCTGGAGCGGGCGGTGCCGCTGGCCGAGGAGGGAACCCCCCTGCAGGCGGGTCTGGTCCTGACGCTGAAGAACCTGAGCGCGGCCTTTGAAAAGCTGGGCGTGAAGGAGATCAGCCGCGAGGGCGAGAAGTTCGATCCCAACCTCGAGAATGCCGTCATGCAGGGCAGCCCCGAGGAGGGCGAGCCCGGCACGGTCTGCGCCGTGTTCCAGAAGGGCTACGAGATGGGCGGCCGCGTCCTGCGCCACGCGCTGGTGAAGGTTGTCAGCGAGTAGGAGGCGCCGCGGCCCCAAGCCGTTTGAAATCACGAGGAAACAGGCGAAAGCCTTCTCCATAAAAAAGACAGCACAAAAGAAGAGAAGATACAGGAGGCAATCATTATGAGCAAGATTATCGGTATTGACCTGGGCACCACCAACAGCTGCGTGGCCGTCATGGAGGGCGGCAAGCCGGTCGTCATCCCCAACGCGGAGGGCAGCCGCACCACCCCGTCCGTTTTCGCCATCACCAAGGACGGCGAGCGCCTTGTGGGCCCGGTGGCCAAGCGCCAGGCGGTCACCAACCCCGACCGCACCGTCATCTCCATCAAGCGTGAGATGGGTACCAACTACACCGTGACCATCGACGGCAAGGCCTACACGCCCCAGGACATCTCCGCGGCCATCCTCGCCAAGATGAAGGAGACCGCCGAGGCCTATCTGGGCGAGAAGGTCACCGAGGCCGTCATCACCGTCCCCGCCTACTTCAACGACAGTCAGCGCCAGGCCACCAAGGACGCCGGCAAGATCGCCGGCCTGGACGTGAAGCGGATCATCAACGAGCCCACCGCCGCCTCGCTGGCCTACGGCCTGGAGAAGGAAGGCAGCCAGAAGATCCTCGTGTACGACCTGGGCGGCGGCACCTTCGATGTGTCCATCCTGGATATCGGCGACGGCGTGTTTGAGGTCATGTCCACCAACGGCAACACCCGCCTGGGCGGCGACGACTTCGACCAGCGCATCATCGACTGGATTGCCGACGCCTTCCAGAAGGAGAACGGCATCGACCTGCGCAAGGACCGCACCGCGGCGCAGCGGCTGAAGGAGGCCGCCGAGAAGGCGAAGATCGAGCTGTCCGGCACGATGACCGCCGCCATCTCCCTGCCCTTCATCGCCATGGACGCCACCGGCCCGAAGAACGTGGACATGACGCTGACCCGCGCCCGCTTCGAGGAACTGACCCGCGACCTGGTCGAGGCCACCGTGGAGCCCATGCGCAAGGCGCTGTCCGACGCCGGCCTGACCTTCGCGCAGATCAACAAGGTCATCCTCGTGGGCGGCTCCACCCGGATCCCCGCCGTGCAGGAGACGGTCAAGCGCGTCACCGGCAAGGAGCCCTTCAAGGGCATCAACCCCGACGAGTGCGTGGCCATCGGCGCGGCCATCCAGGGCGGCGTGCTGGGCGGCGAGGTCAAGGACGTGCTGCTGCTGGACGTGACGCCCCTGTCCCTGGGTCTGGAGACCGAGGGCCACATCTTCACCCGCCTGATCGACCGTAACACCACCATCCCCTGCGAGAAGAGCCAGGTGTTCTCCACCGCCGCGGACGGCCAGACCACCGTGGAGATCAATGTCCTGCAGGGCGAGCGGCAGATGGCCTATGACAACAAGTCCCTCGGCCGCTTCCAGCTGACCAACATCGCGCCAGCGCCCCGCGGCGTGCCGCAGATCGAGGTCACCTTCTCCATTGACGCCAACGGCATCGTGCACGTGACCGCGAAGGACAAGGCCACCGGCAACGCGCAGGACATCACCATCACCGCCTCCACCAACCTGTCCGAGGAGGAGATCAACCAGCGCGTGAAGGAGGCCGAGCAGTACGCGGAGCAGGACAAGAAGCGCAAGGAGGAGGCTGAGACCCTCAATCGCGCCGACAGCCTGATCTACGAGACCGAGAAGCAGCTGCGCGAGAACGGCGACAAGCTCTCCGACGAGGACAAGAACACCCTGCAGACCGAGATCGACGGCTTCAAGAAGACCCGCGAGGGCGGCAACGTCGACGAGATCAAGAACGCCATCGAGGGCTTCACCCAGAAGGTGTACGCCATCTTCGGCAAGCTCTATCAGCAGCAGGGCGGCGCGGCCCCCGAGGGCGGCAACCCCGGCCCGGACGCCGGCACCGTGAACCCGGACGGCACCGTCAACGGCGACGCGGATATCCACTGATTTTTTCCGGCATGGAGAGAGGCCGAGAGCCGCTCTCCATGTTTTATGAGGTGATCCCATGGCGAATGAAAAGAAGAGAGACTACTATGAGGTGCTGGGCGTCCAGAAGAACGCCACCGCCGACGAGATCAAGCGCGCCTTCCGCCTGAAGGCGAAGGAGTGCCATCCCGACACCCACCCCGGCGACAAGGAAGCCGAGGCCCGTTTCAAGGAGCTCAACGAGGCGAACGAGGTGCTCTCCGACCCGGACAAGCGGGCGCGGTATGACCAGTTCGGCTTTGAGGATCCGATGCAGGGCATGGGCGGCGGCAACCCCTTCAACGGGGCGGGCGGCTTCGGCTTCGACATGGACGACATCTTCTCCATGTTCGGCATGGGCGGCATGGGCGGGATGGGCGGCGGACGCCGCCAGGCCGGCCCGGTCCAGGGCTCCAACCTCCGCTACGAGCTGCGCATCTCCTTCGAGGAGGCGGCGAACGGGTGCGAGAAGTCCTTCGAGTTCTACCGCTCCGAGCTGTGCGACACCTGCAAGGGGACGGGCGCGAAGCCGGGCACCTCGCCGGTGACCTGCTCCGCCTGTAAGGGCACGGGCCAGATCCGCACCACCTCCGGCTGGATGAGCATGGCGCGCACCTGCCCCAACTGCCAGGGCACCGGCAAGGTGATCCAGGACAAGTGCCCCGGCTGCGGCGGCTCCGGGCGCAAGCGCATGCGCCGCACGGCGACCGTGCGCGTGCCCGCGGGCATTGACGACGGGCAGACCATCGTGGTCAACGGCGGCGGCGAGCCCGGCCTGCGCGGCGGCCCGAACGGCGACCTCTACGTCACCGTGCTGGTCAAGCCGCACAAGATCTTCCAGCGCGACGGCAACAATCTGCTCCTCGACTTCCCGATCTCCTTCACGCAGGCGGCCCTCGGCGGCGAGCTGGACGTGCCGACCCTGCACGGGAGCGTCAAGTACCGGATCCCCGAGGGCACCCAGCCCGAGACCGAGTTCCGCATCAAGGGCGAGGGCATCCCGGGCCTCAACGGCCGCGGGAAGGGCGACCTGCTCCTCACGGTCCACGTCGAGGTGCCCAAGCGCCTGAACGAGAAGCAGAAGGAGCTCCTCCGCCAGTTCGAGGCCAGTACCACCGGCCGCGAGTACGAGAAGGGCAAATCCTTCATGGATAAGATCAAGAGTGCGTTTAACTGATAAACACCCCCTTCCGCCGCCCTCCGCGGGGCGGCGGTTTCCCTCCCCGGCGAGCCGGGGAGGTTTTGATTTGCCCTCCGCGCCCGAATGTGGTATCATAGCCGCGCCGGGCGCTTTTTGGCGGCGGCGGAAAGAGGCGAGCTTATGTTGGAAAAGCTGGGACGCAACCTGCCCTGCTGGTGCGGCAGCGGCAAGAAATACAAGACCTGTCACATGGCGATGGACGAGCGGCTGTCGGAGTACCGCTTTCGCGGGATCCCAACCCCCTCCCGGAAGATGATCAAGAATCAGGAGCAGATCGCGAAGATCCGGGAGAGCTGCAAGGTCAACGTGGCGG
The DNA here is from genome assembly GCA_947165425.1 of uncultured Clostridia bacterium. Classification (GTDB taxonomy): domain Bacteria; phylum Bacillota; class Clostridia; order Christensenellales; family Aristaeellaceae; genus RUG11272. The sequence goes on along the minus strand of CAMVAJ010000069.1, from coordinate 2,929 downwards.
TGCTGGACGCGGTGGCGGCGGCGATCCGCCCGGGCATGACCACGAAGGAGATCGACGAGATCGTCTACGGGACGACCACGGCGATGGGCGCGATCCCCGCGCCGCTGCACTACCAGGGTTTCCCCTACAGCGTCTGCACCTCCGTCAACGAGCAGATCTGCCACGGCTTCCCCTCGGAGAAGGTGGTTCTGCGGGAGGGCGACATCATCAACGTGGACTGCTCCTCGATCCTGGACGGCTACTTCTCCGACTCCTCCCGGATGTTCTGCATCGGGGAGGTTCCGCCCGAGAAGCGCAAACTCGTCGAGGTGACGAAGGAGTGCGTGGATCTGGGCCTCGAGGCGGTGAAGCCCTGGGCGATGCTCTCAGACGTGGCGCGGGCGGTTTACGACCACGCGACAGCGAACGGCTACAGCGTCGTCCCGGATATCGGCGGCCACGGCGTGGGCATCGCGTTCCACGAGGATCCCTTCGTCTGCTATGTCCCCGGGCGCGGGGAGGACATGGTGCTGGCCCCGGGCATGATGTTCACCATCGAGCCGATGGTGAACATGGGCGGCGCGGCCCACTATACTGACAAGCAGAACGGCTGGGAGGTCTACACCAAGGACGGCCAGCCCTCCGCCCAGTGGGAGATCATGGTGCTCGTCACCGAGGACGGGCATGAGGTGCTGAGCTGGTGACGAATCGCTTAAGGGTCGAAAAAAAACGCCGCAGGGAGCGGCCCTGGCTCCGCTGGGCGGCGCTGGCGGCCGCGGCGCTGGCCGTGGCGGGCACGCTCCTCGCCCTGCGGGCGGTGCGGGAGGATCAGGCGGCGCGGGACGCGGCCGAGCTGGAGGCCGCCGCGCCCCGCGACGGGCGGGTCACCCTCTCCGACCGCAGCGAGGAGGCCGTCGCCTCGGTGGCTGTCACCCTCCGGGGCGGGGAGGCCTGGACGCTGACGCGCGCGGGGGACGGCTGGACGGTGACGAGCGGCGGGGCAGTCTTCCCCGCGGACGCGGCCGTGGCCCAGGCGGTCTCCTACGCCGTGGGCTATGTGGAGGCGCAGGAGCGGCTGGAGGCGGACTTCGACAGCCTGGGGGAGTCCGAGGCGGCCTTCGGCCTCGACCCGGCCCGGGCGGCGGTGACGGTGCGCTACACGGACGGCGGCGAGCTGTCCTTCCGCGTGGGCGACCGCTTCGAGGATGAGACTGCCTTCTATTTCATGCGCGTGGCGGGCGACCCGGCGCTGTACACCCTCGACGCGGGCACGGTGTCGGATCTGACGCTGGAGGCCGCGCTGCTGCGGGAGCTGGCGCAGCCGCAGCTCCACGCCGCGCGGATCGACCGGATCACGGTGGAGACACGGCAAGGCACGCGGACCTGGCGCCTCGAGGGGGAGATCACCGACGCGGACGCCGCGGACCGCTGGGCCCTGACCGAGCCGCTGCGCTACCCCGCGGAGGGGGAGGCCATCTCCAGGCTCGAGCAGAACCTCGGCAACCTCCGCCTGGGCGGCTATGTGGCCGAGGCGACGGCGGAGAACCTCGCCGCCTATGGGATGAACGAGCCCGCGGCGGTGATCACGGTCCATATGGCGGCGGGCACGACCCTCGTGGCCGAGGCGGATGGCGCGGCGCGCGAGCAGGACTGGCCGGAGGAGACGGTGGTTCTGACGGTGGGCGCGGCCAGGAGCGAGATGGTGGACTATCTCTGCTGGAACGGCGTGATCGGCACGGTCAGCCATTTCCTGGTGCGTGCGGTGACGGAGACGAAGCCGGAGGCGACGCTGACCCGCTACCCGGTGCGGGTGTCGCTGTCCAATCTGCGGGCGCTGACCGTGGAGGAGCCCGGCGGAACCCGCCGCTACGAGCTGACGCGGCCGGCGGGGGAGAACGCCGAGCCTGCCGTCACGCTGGACGGCGCGCCGATGGACTACGCGGCCTTTGAGAGCCGCTACAACCGCCTCCTGCTGGTCACGGTAACGGGCAGACTGCCGGAGGACTGGCACGGCGCGGAGGCCGAGGCGCACACGCGCCTGCGCTTCGAGGCCGAGACCGGCGCGGCGCACTCGGTATCCCTGAGCAACTACGACGCCCTCCACGACGCCGTCTGGGTGGACGGCGAGGCCCTGTTCTATCTCGTCAAGGGCGGGATGGGGCTGGGGGAGGATGGATTATAATCAGGTCAGCTAATCTGAAAACCGGCCCTTCCACCGCCGCCCCGCGGAGGGCGGCGGTCCCCCTCCCCAGCAAGCTGGGGAGGTTCTTTGGTTACTGCGCTCAACCCCTATCTCCCCATCTCCGATGGGGAGATGTCGCCGCAGCGACAGAGGGGCCGGTCTTTTGCAATTAAGCAGGTTTTTTTGAAATGTATATGAAAACCAGGCAACAGAAAACGCCGCGCCGACGGAAGTCGGCGCGGCGAGATGGTTTTTGGAGACTTACTCCTTCACGCCGCCCAGGGCGACGCCGGCGATGATGTACTTGGAGAAGGCCAGGTACACGATGATCAGCGGCAGGGCGGTGAGAGTCAGGCCGAGGTAGATGGAGCCGTACTCTGTGCGGTAGATATCGCCGCGCAGCTCCTGCACCATCATCGGCAGGGTCTTCAGGCCGGGGTTGGTGAACAGCATCAAGGGGGTCAGGTAGTTGTTCCAGGAGCCGATGACGGCCATGATGCCCATGGTGGCCATGGCGGGCACCATGATCGGCAGGATGATGCTGTTGAAGGTGCGGATCTCGCCGCAGCCGTCGATACGCGCGGCCTCGACCAGGGAGATCTGGAGGTTGGCCTCCAGGTACTGCCGGAAGAAGAAGACCGTGGACGCGGCGGCGATGGACGGGATGATCAGGGCCAGCCGGTTGTTGACCCAGCCCAGCTGATACATGAACATGAAGAAGCCGGTGCCGGTGACCTGGCCGGGGATCATGATGATGGCCATGACCAC
>CAMVAJ010000068.1 GCA_947165425.1 uncultured Clostridia bacterium | reverse complement strand
GCGGGTGATGGACTGGCGGATCCACCAGGTCGCGTAGGTGGAGAACTTGAAGCCCTTGGAGTAGTCGAACTTGTCCGCCGCCTTGATCAGGCCGAGATTCCCCTCCTGGATCAGATCCAGATAGAGCATGCCGCGGCCGTTGTAGTGGCCGGCGATGGAGACCACGAGCCGCAGATTCGCCTGGATCAGCTCGTCCTTCGCGGTCTGGCCGTCCATGACCAGGGCCTGATACTGCTTCAGCTGCGCCTGGGCCGCCTGGCCGACCTCGACCACCGCGCGGAGCTCGTCCTTCTCCTCCTGGGAGAGGGTCGGCTCGATCTCCGGGTCCTTCAGCCGGTCGTGGGCGGCGCGGGCCTTCGAGATCTGCTCGGCCAGGGGGCTCTCCCCGTCCTTGTATTTGCGCAGCTCCTCTGCCGCCTTGGTGCCCGCCTCGATCCGCTTGGCAAGCGCCACCTCCTCCTCGCCGGTGAGGAGGGAGATCTTGCCGATCTCCTTGAGATACATGCGGATGGGGTCGGACATGTTGACCTCTTCCACCGCGGGCGCCGCGGCGGGCTTGGGCGCGGCCGGCTGCTTGGCCTCCGCGGCCGGCTCCGCCGGGGTGTCCGTCTCCGCGACGACCCGGACGCCCATGGACTCCAGCTTCTCCAGCACGCTCTCGAGCTGGTCCGGGTCCATCTCCACGTCCATCAGCTGGGTCATCACCTCGGTGTCGGTCACCACGCCCTTGGCCTTGTTGGCCTCCACCAGCTCGTTCAGCCGCTGGTCGAGGATCTCCGGTTGAAATGTCAAGCGAACCCGCTCCTTTCGTATCCCATGCGTCCGCGCCGGGCTTTAAGCCGCGCGGACGACGCTCTCGCCGTGAATCTGGCTTTATGTTCTGTTTTTCATATCCTTCAGTGTTTTGGTCAGCTCGACGATCCGGCCCATGATCTCCGCCTTCTCGGCGCCCTGCGCCTGGGCGAGGCGCTCCTTGAGCTGATTCAGCTGCTCCTCGGCGCGGCTGCGGCGCATCGTGCGCACGCACTCCTCCACCATGCGGATCAGCTCGTCCGTCTCGCCGCCGGGCGGGGGCTGCATCAGCCGGGCGCAGCGGGCGCGGTCCGCCTCGCTCCCCTGCTCCTCGATCAGGGCCGCCGGGCTCTTCCCGTCCCGCAGCGCGGTGTAGAACTCCCGCAGCTGGCTGTCCTCGAAATCCGCCTCGCTGGCCACGTCCTTGGGCAGCTGCCCCGTGGCCAGGAGCGAGATCATCGTCTCCTGCGCCCGGGTGCGGTCCATGGGCTCGCCCTCGGGGACGCTCTCCCGGATCTGCCGGGCCGCCCGCTTCGGCAGGTGCGCCCGCGCCGGGCTCTGTGCCGGGGCTGAGAGCGCGATCTGCTCCAAAAGCACCTCCCGGCTCAGGCCGGTCTGGAGGGAGAGCTGCTTGAGCAGGCCCTCCCGCTCCACCGGGTCCACCTTCGCCATCAGGGACGCCGCCGCCCGGGCATAGTCCGCCCGGCCCTCGGCGCGGTCCAGGGGATAGTCGTCCGCCATGCGCCGGACCCGGTAGGCGGCCGGGGACAGCGCCGGCAGGTTCTCGAAGCCCTCCAGCCCGTCCCGCCGGATGAACTCGTCCGGGTCCAGCCCGTCCGGGAAGTCCAGCACCCGCGCCGGGAACTGCTCCCGCTCAAAGATGTCCAGGCCCCGCAGGATGGCCTTCTGCCCCGCCGCGTCGCCGTCGTAGGCCAGGTAGACCGTGGGCGCGTAGCGCTTGAGCAGCCGGGCCTGCTCCTCGGTCAGGGCCGTGCCCAGCGTGGCGCAGACACCCTTGATCCCGAACTGGGTCAGGGCCACCACGTCCATGTAGCCCTCCACGAGAATCACCCGGCGCAGGCTCCGCTCCTTATAGAGCAGATTCGCCGCGTAGACCCCCTGCCGCTTGTTGAAGACCGGAGTGTCCGAGCTGTTCAGATACTTGGGCTTCTCATCCCCCAGGGCGCGCCCGCCAAAGGCGATGACCTCGCCGTGCTGGTTGATGATGGGGAACATCACGCGGCTGCGGAAGGTGTCGAACACCCGGCGGGGCTTCTCCTCCTCGGCCTCCTTGACCCGCGTCAGGTCCACCAGGCGCAGCTCCTCCTCAGTGTAGCCCATCTCCCTCAGGTGCTGCGTCAGCTGATCCCAGCGGTCGGGGGCGGCGCCGAGGCCGAACTTCCGGATCGTCGCGTCGTCCACGCCGCGCTTTTTCAGGTAGGCCAGCATCGGCTCCCCGGCGGGGCTGTAGAGCGTCTCGTGGAAATACCGGGCGGCCTCCCGGTTCGCGCTCAGCAGGCGCTCGCGCTGCTCGCGGCGCTTCTGCCAGTTGGGGTCCTCCCGCATCTCCGGGACGGGCATGTTGTAGCGGTTGGCCAGAAAGACCACGGCCTCGGAGTAGGTCATCCGCTCCATCTCCATGACGAAGTTGATCACCGTGCCGCTGGCCTTGCAGCCGAAGCAGTAGTAGAAGCCCTTGTCCGGACTGACGGAGAAGGAGGCGGTCTTCTCCCCGTGGAAGGGGCAGAGCCCCCAGTAGTCCTTGCCGTTTTTCTTCAGCGGCACATAGGCGGAGATGGTCTGTACGATATCCGCCCGCTGGCGGAGCTGCTCGATCCACTCCTCCGGATAGCGTCCGGCCAACAGGCCTCCCTCCCCGCTCTGACGCGCTCATCCGCCGGCGGCTAAATCCCCTGGGGTGAGACGGGGTAGCCGGTCGGCACAAATAGCTGCTGGAACAGGCGGATCGCGTAGCGGTCCGTCATGCCGGAGAGGAAGTCGCACACCCCGCGCAGGCTCCCCTCCCGGTAGCTGATGATCAGGTAATCCTCCGGCAGCTCGCTGGGGTGATCCGCAAAGTAGCCGAAGAGGGCGCGCGCCACATGGTCGCAGCGGGCCTCCTCCGCCGCACGCCACTCGCTGCGGTAGACCTTCTCAAACATGAACTCCCGCAGACCGTCCGTCGCGGCCTGCACCGCGTCGCTCATGCGCAGGTGCGGCTGCCCCTCGCTCTCGCGGACCACGTCGCAGATCATCGTGTTGATCCGCTCCGAGTGGGTCCGGCCCAGCACGCGCAGGCAGTCCGCCGGGACGTCGAAATCCCGCAGCACGCCGGAGCGCAGGGCGTCGGCCAAATCGTGGTTCAGATAGGCAATGCGGTCCGCCCGGCGGACGCACTCCCCCTCCAGGGTGGCGGGCAGGCGCGGCCCGGAGTGGCACTCGATGCCGTCCCGCACCTCCCAGGTCAGGTTCAGCCCCTCTCCGCCGTTCTCCACGCGCTCCACGACCCGGCGGCTCTGCTCGTTATGCCGGAAGCCCTCCGGCATCAGCTGGTCCAGGGAGCGCTCCCCGATGTGGCCGAAGGGCGTGTGCCCCAGATCGTGCCCCAGGGCGATGGCCTCGGTCAGATCCTCGTTGAGGTCCAGCGCCCGGGCGATGGTCCGCGCCACCTGGGCCACGGTCAGGGTGTGGGTCAGGCGGGTGGTATAGTGGTCGCCCTCCGGCGCGATGTAGACCTGGGTCTTGCCCTGCAGGCGACGGAAGGCCTTGCAGTGGATGATCCGGTCACGGTCCCGCTGGAAGGCGGTCCGGGTCCCGCACGGCGGCTCCTCCCGCTCGCGGCCGCGGCTGGCCGCCGCCCGGCAGGCGAAGCGGGAGAGGTACTGGGCCTCCCGCGCCTCGGTTTTCTCGCGGATGGTCAACGAAACACGCCCTCTCTCATCGGTTCGATGCGCTGTTTCATGCTCTCTGTGCGCCGTTTCTGAGGTGAAGCGCTGCAACACTATTATTTGACACGTTTTCGCAAAATCCTTTTCCTTTCGTATTTTTTTCCGCGCGGGGCGCGCGGACCCTCCGGCGCGGCGCTTTCCGACGCCAAAACGACAAAGCAGCCTGCTGAAATGACATTTCAGACCCGAAATCCGTCAAGATGCGCAGGGATCCTTGACATCCCGGTCTGATTTGATATACTTCACCTGTCGAGGGAAATCCCCGACAGAAACGAATGATTCTAAGGAGGGATCACCATGCTGAGCTTAATCTTTCTTCCCATCACCATCGCCGTCGCCGTCTTCAAGATGACCTTCACCATCCTGCGCGGCCTGTTCCGCAGCGGCGCCTTCATCGGGGCCATCGCCTTCTTTGGCGTGCTGTCCCTCCTGGGCGGCATCCTCTCCGGGATCTTTGGCCTGGTGCGGAGCCTGCTGCCGCTGCTGCTGGTGGTCGGCGGCATCGCGCTGATCGCCTACGCGAACAACAAGCACCCCGAGACCATCGAGCAGAACGTCCGCGAGTCCGTGGACAGCTTCAAGGAGAAGATCCGCCGCACGATGTAATCCGCGGCAAACCAAAACCGACACGGTTTCCAAAGGCCGTGCCGGTTCTTTTTTATTTCTCTCTCGGGAAGGTCTCCCACCGCACATGGTGCAGGGCCTCGAAGACCCGCTCCTCGATCCCGGGGTCGGTTTCCCGCATCCGGCGGAGCAGCTCCTTGACCTCGCGGCGCTTGGAGCTGGTCCGCTCACCGCCGGGCTGATTCTCCGTCAGGCGGCAGGCGCACTGGATAAACGTGAGCCCGCAGGCGTCCCGCCAGGCCTCGATGTCCTCCTCCCGCACGCAGTAGAGCGGGCGGATCAGGCTCATGCCCTCGAAGTTTGTGGAGGAGAGGATCGGCGGCATGGCCTGCAGCTGCGCCCCGTAGAGGGCGGCCATCACGGTGGTCTCGATGACGTCGTTCAGATGGTGGCCCAGGGCGATCTTGTTGCAGCCCAGCTCCCGCGCCTTGGCGTAGAGCCAGCCCCGGCGCATCCGGGCGCAGAGAAAGCAGGGGTTTTTCTCCTGCCGGCTGGAGACGGCGAAGATATCGCTCTCGAAGAGGGTGTACGGGATCTCCAGCAGCCGGGCGTTGGCCTCCACCTTCGCCCGGTTCGCCGGGCTGTAGCCGGGGTCCATGATGAGCGCCGTCTGCTCGAAGGGGATCTGAGACGTCCGCTGCTCCAGCTGCATGAGCTTGGCCAGCAGCATCGAGTCCTTGCCGCCGGAGACGCACACGGCGATCCGGTCCCCCGGCTCGATCAGGCCGTAATCCGCCAGCGCGCGGTGAAAGGGCGCGAGCAGGGTCTCGCGGAAGGGGCCGCGCAGCGCCTCCTCCGCCAGCCGCGCCGCGCTCACGCCTGCTGATTCCGCCAGGCCCGGGCCCGGTCGCCGGCGGAGAGGGTGCGCTTGCGCATGCGCAGGGTCTTCGGGGTAACCTCCAGCAGCTCGTCGTCGTCGATGAACTCCAGGCACTCCTCCAGGCTCAGCGGGTGGACGGAGACCAGCCGCAGCGCGTTCTCCGAGGCGGAGGCGTTGCGCATGTTGGTGACATGCTTCTGCTTGCAGACGTTCACCACCAGGTCGCCGGGACGGGCGTTCTGGCCGACGATCATGCCCTCGTAGACCTCGACCTGGGCGCCGATGAAGAGGGTGCCGCGCTCCTGGGCGTAGAAGAGGCCGTAGGAGTTGGACACACCCGCCTCGTGGGCCACCAGCGCGCCGAAGGAGCGGTGCGGGATATCGCCCTTGACCGGCTCGTAGCGCTCGAAGACGGCGGACATGATGCCCTCGCCCCGGGTGTCGGTCATGAACTCGGAGCGGTAGCCGAAGAGGCCCCGGCTGGGCACCAGGAACTCCAGGCGCACCCGGTCCGCGCCGGACATGTGCACCAGCTCGCCGCGGCGGCGGCCGATCTTCTCGATCACCGCGCCGGCGCTGGCTTGGGGCGTGTCCACCACAAGCCGCTCGATGGGCTCGCACTTTTTGCCGTCGATCTCCTTGTAGATGACGCGGGGCTTGCTCACCGCGAACTCATAGCCCTGGCGGCGCATGTTCTCGATCAGGATGGACAGGTGCAGCTCGCCCCGGCCGCAGACCTCGAAGGCGTCGGTGGAGTCGGTCTCGTTCACCCGCAGGGACACGTCGGTCTGCAGCTCCCGCATCAGCCGCGCCCGCAGGTGGCGGGAGGTGACGTACTCGCCCTCGCGCCCGGCGAAGGGGGAGTCGTTGACCGAGAAGGTCATGGTCACCGTCGGCTCGGAGATCTTGACGAAGGGCAGGCCCTCCACGCAGGCGGGGTCGCAGACCGTGTCGCCGATGGAGAGGCCCTCCATGCCGCTCATGGCCACGATGTCGCCCATGCGGACCTCCTGGGCCGGCACGCGCTTGAGGGCGTCGAACTGGTACAGGCCGGAGAGGCGGAAGGGCGGGGAGGTCTTGCCGGTCTCGAGGTTGGTATAGACCACCTGCATCCCCTCGCGGAAGGAGCCGCGGGTGATGCGGCCCACGCCGATGCGGCCCACATACTCGGAGTAGTCGATGGTGGAGATCAGCACCTGGGCCGGGCCGTCCGGGTCGCCCTCGGGGGCGGGGATATACTCCAGGATGCTCTCGAAGAGGGGCTTGAGGTCCTCGCCGGGCTGCGCCAGATCCAGCGTGGCCGTGCCCTTCCGGGCGGAGACATAGAGGATCGGGTTGTCCAGGGTGCTCTCGTCCGCGTCCAGGTCGATCAGCAGGTCGAGGATCTCCCCGACCACCTCCTCGCAGCGGGCGTCGGGCCGGTCGATCTTGTTGATGACGATCAGCACCTTCAGCTTCAGCGCCAGGGCCTTCTGGAGGACGAAGCGGGTCTGGGGCATCGGCCCCTCGAAGCTGTCCACCAGCAGCAGCACGCCGTCCACCATCTTCAGCACGCGCTCCACCTCGCCGCCGAAATCGGCGTGGCCGGGGGTGTCCACGATGTTGATCTTGTGGCCCATGTAGTGCACGGCGGTGTTCTTCGCCAGGATCGTGATGCCGCGCTCCCGCTCGATATCCCCGGAATCCATGACCCGGTCCACGGTCTGCTGGTTCTCGTGATAGGCGCCGCCCTGCTTGAGCATCTGGTCCACCAGGGTGGTCTTCCCGTGGTCCACGTGGGCAATGATGGCAATGTTGCGAATGTCTTCCCGAATCATGGTTTCACCTTTTCCTCAGTCTGTCCTTCATCAGCCCTGTCTGTAAAACAGATTGGTTTTCAAACAAGGAGTTTTCGCGCCTGCGGGCGCGACCAGGGCTTTCCGATCGCCCTGGACCTTCGGCATGTCTCCCTGTTTATACATGATTTGTTTCAGAGACTGTCTGGCTGACTTTTCTCACAAAAGCCCGCGCCACACCTGCGGCGCGGGACTTTCCAATTATAATGATGGGATGGGGAGATGTCAATGCTTTTGAGGGGGTTGCGCTTGTCAATTCATTCAACATCGCCGGCCTTGACATCGCCATGCTGATACCATAAAATGGTCTTGCCCCGAAAGGGGCAGTGAAGGACGACACACGTGCTTGGCGGCTGGCTCCATCCATTCCCGAAAGGGGGTGATGGCGTTGCCAATCTCCCTGACTTTCCATATCGGCCGATACACGGTGACCATTACGGTTCGCCCGACGCGCCGCAAGGACAGGTCAGCAGATCGCAGCGAAAAAAACAACCGCCACTCGGCCAAGTGACGGTTGCTTTGCGGTCTATGACCACGACAGCTTAATCATTTGAAGAGTCAGCCGTTAAGCGTCGCCCTTCACTTTTATTATATAAATCTGTGTGGAAATGTCAAGGAACCTTTTTTTATTTCGCCTCGAAAGTCACCGTCACCGTGGCGGAGACGGTCAGCTTGGCGGCGCGGATCACGGTGTCGGAGGCCTTGGCCTCGGCGGCTACCTCGCGGGAGAAATTGTTCAGGCCGCTGTCGAAGCTGTAGGTGCCGCCCTCGCGGATCTCCTCGATCCCCCGGAGCTGTAGCCCCGAGGCCGCGGCCAGCACCTCCGCCTTCGCCTGGGCGTCCTTGAGCGCCGCCCGGAGGGCCTCCGCCTTGGCCGCCTCGGTGTCGGAGGCGGAGAAGCTGATCCCGTCCAGGGAGTTCGCGCCCGCCGAGAAGGCGATGTCGATCACCCGGCCCGCCATGGCGACGTCCGTCACGCGGATGGAGAGGGTGTTCTGGGCGACGTACTTCTCCTCCTGCCCGCCGAGGGAATTGGACTCGTAGGAGGTGTAGATCATGATGAATCCGGTGTTGATGTCCTCCGCGGGGATGCCGTTCTCCTCCAGCGCGGCGCGGACCGCCGCCACGGTCTCGTTTACCGCCGCCTGTGCCTTGAGCACGTCCCGGTCCGCCATCCGCACCCCGAGATTCACCACCGCCGTGTCCGCGGTCACCAGCGCCTCCCCGGTGCCGGTGACGACGATGTCCGAGTCCGCCAGGGCCGACCCGGCGAGAAGCAGCGCGAGACAGAGCGCCAGCAGGACAAATATCATTTTACGCATGGTTTTTCACCTCCGAGCTATGAGCTCACAGCCCCTGCAGCGCGTTGAGCTTCTCCACCAGGCTCAGCAGGAACTCCCGGGGCAGATCGTTGTTGAAGGAGCCCAGGCAGTGGAGCGGCATCTCGGCGCTCATGGCCTCGGCCATCTCGTTGGAGATGGCCTCCTCGGCGGCATCGCCGCCCTCCATCTTGTGCTCCTTCGCGCCCAGGGCCTCGTTCAGCAGCTCCCGCGCGCCGGGGATCTTCCGGATCTCGGACATGATCGTGTCGCCGGTGACGGGCACCCGCAGCGCGTCGCCCTTCACCTCCACCGGAGCGCAGAGGCGGATATCCCGGCTGGAGGCCGCGGCCTCGATCACATAGCGGCCGCCCTCCACGTCCCAGTCGTGGATCCGCTCCTCCCAGTAGGCGAAGCTGCGGCGGTCGAGGGTCACGGTCACGGTGCCGGTCTCACCGGGGGCCAGCGCGATCTTTCCGTAGCCCTTCAGCTCGCGGACCGGGCGGTCGATGCCCGCGTGGTCCGGGCGGACATAGAACTGCACAATCTCCTTGGCGGCGAATTTGCCCGTGTTGGTCACGTCCACCGAGGCGGTCAGCTCGCCGCCGTCGAAGGCGTCGGAGGAGAGGCGCAGGTTGCTGTAGGCGAAGGTCGTGTAGGTCAGGCCGTGGCCGAAGGGGAAGAGCACCGGGAGCTTGCGCTTGTCGTACCAGCGGTAGCCGACGTAGATCCCCTCGGAGTAGTAAACCTTATCCGTCTCGCCGGGGAAGTCGAGATAGCTCGGCGTATCCTCCAGCCGCAGGGGGAAGGTCTCCGCCAGCTTTCCGCAGGGGGACACCGCGCCGAAGAGCAGGTCCACCACCGCGCCGCCGGCGGCCTGGCCGCCCAGATAGGCCTCGAGGATGGCGGGCACGCTGTCCGCCCAGGGCAGCTCCACGGGCGAGCCGTTGTGCAGCACCACCGCCACGTTCTTCTGCACAGCGCAGACCGCCTTCACCAGCTCGTTCTGGCAGGGGGGCAGCTTCATGTCGCGCCGGTCATAGCCCTCGGACTCGATCCGGTCGTTGAGGCCCAGGAAGAGGACGGCGATGTCCGCCTCCGCCGCGGCCTTCACGGCCTCCGCCTGCCGGGCGGGGTCCGCCTCCATGTCGTCCACCGCGAAGCCCTCGGCATAGGTCACCGGGCAGACGGAGCGCACCGCCTCCAGGGCGGAGAGGATCTCGGTGCAGTTGATATGGCTGGAGCCGCCGCCCTGGAAGCGGGGCTTCGCCGCGAAGCCGCCGATGAAGGCGACCTTCTTATTGCCGGTGATGGGCAGGAGATCCCCGTCGTTCTTCAGGAGCACCATGGCCTCCCGGGCGAACTTCCGCGCCTGGTGGTGCTGCACGCCCCAGTCGAACTCCGCCGGGGGATTCCGTTTCGTCACATACTTGTCGATGGTCCCCAGCAGGTTGCGGACGGCGGTGTCGAGGTCCTTCTCGCTCAGGCGGCCCTCCCGGACGGCCTTCACCAGCGCCAGATCGTCGCTGTCCCCGGCCCGTGGCATCTCCAGATCGAGCCCGGACGCGACGCCCTGCACATGGTCGTCGCAGGCGCCCCAGTCCGTCATCACCATGCCGTCGAAGCCCCACTCCTTGCGGAGCACCTCGTTCAGCAGCCAGGGATTCTGGGAGGAGTAGACGCCGTTGATCTTGTTGTAGGAGCACATCAGCGTCCAGGGCTTGCCCTCCTTCACCGCGCCCTCGAAGGAGGCGAGGTAGATCTCCCGCAGCGCCCGCTCCCGGATCTCCGCGGAGATGGACATGCGGCGGGCCTCCTGGTTGTTGGCCGCGAAGTGCTTCAGGGACGTGCCCACGCCCTTGGACTGGACGCCGCGGATATAGGCCGCCGCGGTCTGGGCGGAGAGATAGGGGTCCTCGGAGAAATATTCAAAGTTCCGGCCGCACAGGGGGCTGCGCTTGATGTTGGCCGCCGGGCCCAGCACCACGCCCAGGTTCTCGGCCTGGGCGCTCTCGCCGATGGCCTCTCCCAGCTGATAGAGGAGCTCCCGGTCGAAGGAGGCCGCCGTGCCCACCGCGGTGGGGAAGCAGACCGCCTTGATGGATTCGTTCACGCCCAGGTGATCCGCCTGCTCGTCCTGCTTGCGCAGGCCGTGAGGGCCGTCGGAGACCATCATCTCCGGCACGCCCAGCCGCTCAAAGCCCACCAGATGCCAGAAATCCTTGCCCTGGCACAGGGCCGCCTTCTCCTCGAGGGTCATCTGGGAGAGAATCTTTTCGATGTCCATGTGTGTGTTCCTCCGTTTTTATGTTTTTTGAAAATAAGATGGATCTCTGGAAAAGCTTTTAATCCGCCAGGATGCCCTTCGCCTCCGCCCAGGCGTAGGCCTCGCTGCCCGCCGGGGCGCGCACCCTGGCGAAGGGCGAACCGGAGAGCAGATCGTCCGGGAGATCGTGCAGCGAGGAGGGCAGCTCCACCAGCAGCAGGTTCGGACAGGCGGCGAAGGCGGCGCTGTCCAGCGTGGTCACGCCCTCCGGGATCACGACGCGGTTGGTGCCCACGCCCTCGAAGGCCTGCGCCTCCACGTCGGCCCCGTCGGGGATCCGGATGCTGTCGAAGCCGTCCAGCGTGTCCCGCACGCCCGGCTCCACCGTCTCTAAGGTGCTCGGCAACGTCACATGCCGCAGCGCCTCCGCCCGGCGGAAGGCCTCCGCCTTGATGGCCTCCACCCCCTCCGGCACGACAATCTCCGTCTGGTCCGGTTCCACGTCCGTCAGCGTCAGCACGCTCCCCACCCAGCGGATCGTGACGCCGGTCTTCACCGGCGCGGTGTAGGCGATCCCCGCCGCGTCCAGGAGCCTCGCCGTCTCGGTGCCGGGGGTGCAGATCAGATTCAGATTCTTAATTGTGGTTCCGTACCATTGGTCTTCGAGTGTCTGAATATGATCCGGCAATGTCAGACTCAGATTATGGCAGCCATAAAACGCATTGTTCTCGATCCTGGTCACGCTGTCCGGCAGTACCAGGGTGGCGAGGCTCTCCATGTCGGCAAACGCCCTCGATTTGATGGCCGTAACCCCGTCCGGAATTTCCAGCGTTACCATATCCACAGCCACATGCTGTAAGCCCAGGGTGGTTTCGCTCTCCCAGCAGAGCTGAATCTCCGGCCTCTCTGTCGGATAAAAGTATTGGTTGTCAGAGGCGGCCATCGTTTTCGCGGTGGTGGAGTTTAAGCCGCAGCGGACCACCTGCACCTTTGTGCTGCCCTTGCCCAGGGCCCTGTCTCCTAAAAAGGTGATGGTGTTCGGCAGCGTGACCTCAACCTTGAATTTCGAGATATTGAATACATCCTTGTCGATCGCCGTCACCGTCACGCCGCCAATCGTCCCGGGAACCGTGATTTGCGGATTGCTTTCATCCCCGTTCCAATAGGTGATGATCGCCGTTCCATTCTCAAGGATTTCATAGTTATGTTCCGCCTTTCTGCGAAAGGCACCGATGGGGTTATGAAACCC
>CAMVAJ010000067.1 GCA_947165425.1 uncultured Clostridia bacterium | reverse complement strand
AGGTGGCGTAGAGCAGACGATAACGGAGGCCGGGATTGCTGTCGCCGGCCTCCGCCACCATCCGTGATGCCTCCGCCGCGCCTTCGCCGCTCTTGCGGCCCCAGGCCTCCTCCAGCAGCGACAGCGCCGCGGCGTCCAGCCCCTCCCGCTCGGCGACGGTCAGCGCCTCGAGGTCGGGCCGCAGCGTCCCGGTCCAGGCCTGCGCCGTCACCCCGGAGAGGGTGTAGGCCGCCTTGAACGCGCTGGCATCGGAAAAGCCGGAGTCCGTGTGCGCGGTCACTCCGCGGCTGCCCATGAAGATCAGCGCCGCGCCCAGCAGCGCAGTCAGCGCCAGGGCGATGCGGGTCAGCATCGCCCCGGCGCGAAATTGGGAGGCGTCACGGGTTCGATTCATGTTTATCTTGTCACTTTCTCAGCCCACAGATTCAGGATCTGCTCGCGGTTGTGGTAGGCCTTCTCCCAGTCCACGCCCATGTCCATCTTGATCAGCTCGTTGGTGTCGATGGAGCCGGCGGGGATCTCGGTCATGTCCGCGCGGACCGCGTGCATATAGCCCTTGAGGATCAGCTTCTGGGCCTCCTCGGACAGGAGCCAGCGCGCCACCTCGGAAGCCGCCTCGCTGTTGGCGTTGAGGGCGTAGCGGTCGTTGACCACCATGACGGTGGAGGGGATCAGGATCACGCCGTCCTCCGGGTAGATGACCTTGAGGTTCGTGACCTCGTTGCCCTTCTGCTTCTCGTCGTCGATATATTTCAGGATGGACTCCTCGAGGATCATGACGCAGGCGCACTCGCCCGTCTGCAGCTTGGCGATGGCGGAGGAGCCGCCCTCGCGCATCACGCCGTTGTCGTGGAGCTTGTCCAGATACTCCTCGCCGTACTTGTCCAGCAGGGCGCAGACCGCGGCGTAGGCCGTGCCGCTGGTCTCGGGGTCGCTCATGCAGATCAGGCCCTTCAGGGCGGGGTCATAGGCGAAGTCGTGGTAGGTCTTGGGGATGGCGACGCCGCGCTCCGCCCACTTCTCCACCATGTCGGGATTGTAGGCCAGCACCATGTTGAGGGTGCGGACGGGGTACCAGTACCCCTCCGGGTCGTAGGCGAAGCGCAGCGTCTGGTCCGCGTTCTCCACCTCGAAGTCCTGCAGATAGCCGTAGTCCTTCATCTCCAGCGAGAAGGCCGGCTCGGCCACCATGAACAGGTCGCCGCCGATGGGCTGGTCCCGGTTCGCGCCCATCTCGCCGTAGATCTGGGAGATCAGCGCGCTGGTGCCCTTATAGTAGAAATAGCTGCCGTTGTTGCCGGGCTTCAGGTTCGGGAACTCGGCCGAGATGGCCGCATCCATGAACTCGATGGCGAAGGGGTACATGGAGGTGTAGATGACCACCGTGCCCTCCACGTCCTCGTTGACCGCCAGCGCCTGGCCGCACAGGCTCAGCAGCAGCGCCAGAGTCAGCGCTGCGGACAGAATCTTTTTCATCATGTGATCACGCCTTCCTTCCCAATAACTCACTGCGGTCCGGTCCCTCAGCTCTTGCTCGGGATCATGCGCGCGATGACGGACGCGACGTTGGAGATCGGCATGGTCTGGATCAGGACGCGTCCGGGGCCGGTCACGAGGGTGTTGAACAGCCCCTCGCCGCCGAAGAGCACGTTCTTGACGCCCTTGATCTGCTGGATTTCCATGGTCACGGTGTCGTCCATCATGGCCAGATAGCCGGTGTCAATCAGCATCTGCTGGCCCTTCTCCAGGTTGTACTCCACCACCGAGCCGTCGATCTCGAGGAAGGCGGTGCCGCTGCCGGAGAGCTTCTGCATGATGAAGCCCTCGCCGCCGAAGAAGCCGGCACCCATCTTCTTCTGGAAGTGGACGCTCATCTCCACGCCGGAGGTGGAGGCCAGGAAGGACCGCTTCTGGCAGATGACCGAGTGGGAGGGGGTGATCTCCACCGCGCGGATCACGCCGGGGAAGCTGGAGGCGAAGGCGATCATGCCCGCGCCGCCCCGGGCGGTGTAGTGGTTCAGGAACAGGCCCTCTCCGGTGAACATCCGGCCAAACACCTTGCCCGCACCGCCGCCGACGGTCTGCATCTCCATGTTGGTGGACATCCAGCTCATGGCGCCGGACCCGCTGATCACGGTCTCGCCGTTCTCCAACTCGCAGATCACGACCGGCAGGGAATCGCCCTTGATTTCGTATTTCATGGTTCACGTCTCCTTGTCTTCTGCACGACTGTAAAACTATAAAGTTCTTTTATCATCTATGCTCGTTTCAGGGGTGAAGCAGACGGCTCAGAAGGGCTTCGCGTCCTTCAGGAAGGCGAGATAGCACTTGTAGGCCTCCCAGATGTCGCACTTGGCCACGACCTCGTAGGGGGCGTGCATGGACAGCACCGGGATGCCCGCGTCGATCACGTTCATGCCATACTTGGCGCACATGTAGGCGATGGTGCCGCCGCCGCCCACGTCCACCTTGCCCAGCTCCGCGGTCTGGAAGTCCACGCCCGCGCCGTCCATGATACGGCGGATCTCGGCCATGTATTCGGCGTTGGCGTCGTTGCTGCCGCCCTTGCCGCCCCGCCCCGTGAACTTGTTGAAGCAGACGCCGTAGCCGAGCAGCGCCGCGTTCTTCTTCTCAAACACGCCCGCGAAGTTGGGGTCGAAGCCCGCGCTCACGTCGGAGGACAGCATGCGGCTGTTGCGCAGCGCCCGGCGCAGCGCCAGGGAGCCCTCCTCGCCCGCCGCCGCCATCAGCTCCGCGACGGTGTTCTCGAAATAGTTGGACGCCATGCCGGTCGCGCCCACGCTGCCGATCTCCTCCTTGTCGGTGAGGATGGCGCACAGGGCGTACTCCGGCATGCCCTCGTAGTCCGTCAGCGCGCGCAGGGAGGGATAGGCGCAGACCCGGTCGTCGTGGCCGTAGCCCAGGATCATGCTCCGGTCGAAGCCCAGATCCCGCGCCTTTCCGGCGGGGACGATCTCCAGCTCGGCGGAGAGCAGATCCTGCTCCTCCAGGTCGTACTCATCCTTGAGGAGTTTCAGCACAGCCTTTTTCACCGGCTCCTTCTCCTCGCCCGTCAGCGGTTTGGAGCCGACGATCAGGTTCAGGGTCTCGCCCTCGATCACCTCGGCGGCGGACTTCTTCATCTGGTCCTGGGCCAGGTGGATCAGCAGGTCGGAGAAACAGAACACCGGGTCGTCCTCGCCCTCGCCCAGGGCGATGGTCACCTTGCTCCCATCGCGGCGGACGATCACGCCGTGGAGGGCCAGCGGCTGCGCGACCCACTGGTACTTCTTGATCCCGCCGTAATAGTGGGTGTCGAAGTAGGCGATGTCCCCGTCCTCGTAGAGGGGATTCTGCTTCACGTCCACCCGGGGCGAGTCGATGTGGGCGCCCACGATGTTCATGCCCTCGGTGAGGGGCCTGCGGCCGAGGATGAAGGACATGAAGCTCTTCCCCATCCAGGACGTGTAGACCCGGTCGCCGGGCTGGAGGGCGCGGCCCTCCTTCACGATGTCCTGCAGGTCGGCAAAGCCGGCCTTCTTCGCCTCGGCCACCGCCTGGGCGACGCACTCCCGCTCGGTCTTGCCTGCGTTCAGGAAACGCCGGTAGTCCCCCGCAAAGGCCTCCAGCTTCGCCTGCTCCGCCGTCTCATACTGTTTCCACGCGTTTTCGCGGTACATCGGACACTCCTCCTATCGGCGCAGCGGCATGCCTGCCGCGCGCTTTTTTTCTTTTTTGCTCGGCGCTATTATAGTCTAAAACAAAGGCCCGCGCAAGGGCTCATGGGGGGATCTTCGCGTCCCCGCCGGCCGCCGCGGCCTCCGATTGACAAACCCGCCCCCTTGGTTATAATCTTCTTGAATCAATGAAGAAAGCGGCGCAGCCCGCGCCGGAACGAAAGGCAGGCGCAAGCCATGGAAAAGGTCGGAGAGATCACCGGGAAGCAGGGAGAGCTGCTCGAAGTCACCTTCTGTCGTCCGCAGGACTGCGGCCACTGCCACGCCTGCGAGGGCGGCGCGGAGCCCACGGTGCTCCGCCTGCGCGGGGAGGGGCAGGTCGGCGACTACGCCGTGGTCTCCCTCCCCGGCTCCACCGTGGTCAAGGCCTCGCTGCTGGCCTACGTCCTCCCCATCGCCGGCCTGCTGGGCGGGATGGCGATCGGGTCGGCCCTCGGCGGGGAGGGCGGCGTCTGGGTCGCCGTCGGCGGCGCGGCCGGGCTGGGGCTGACCCTCGGGGCGGTCTGGCTCACGGAGCGCTTCCGCAGCCGCTCCGCCCGCTGGCAGCCGACGCTGACCCGCGTCCTGCCCCGCTCCCTGTATGAGAAGCAAGAGGAGGAAACCAACCATGTCCAGCCGTGAAGCCTGTTTCCGCCCCGGCGATTTTCTGATCCCCCATGAAGCGCTCCTGCCCGACTGGGCCGTGATCGCCTGCGACCAGTTCACCTCCGAGCCGGAGTACTGGCGGGCCGTCTTCGCCCGGGCCGAGGGCAAGCCCTCCGCCTGCCGGCTGATCTTCCCGGAGGCGGAGCTGGGCCCGGACGACGACGCCCGCGCCGCCCGCATCGACCGCATTAACCAGGAGATGGCGCGCGCCCTCGGGGCGGAGATCTTCCGCGCCTTCCCCCACAGCTATGTCTATGTGGAGCGCACGCTCCTCAGCGGCGTCGTCCGCCGGGGCATCCTGGGCGTGATTGACCTGGAGGCCTACGACTACTCTGCCGACGCGGTCTCCCCCATTCGTGCCACGGAGCGCACGGTGCTGGAGCGGATCCCGCCCCGGGTACGCATCCGGGAGCGCGCGCCGCTGGAGCTCTCCCACGTGCTCCTGCTGGCGGACGACGCCGAGGGCACGCTCTTCGACCCCGTCACCGCGGCCCGCGGCAGTATGCGGCCGCTGTACAGCTTCGAGCTGATGGCCGGCGGCGGGCACATCGCCGCCTGGCTCCTGGACCCGGCGCAAACCGACGCCCTCACCGGCGCGCTGAACGCCTACGAGGCGCGGCTCGCCGCCCACTGGCAGGCGCTGGGCGTAGCCCCCATGTGCTACGCGGTGGGCGACGGCAACCACTCCCTCGCCACCGCCAAGCAGATCTGGGAGGCCCGCAAGCAGGCCAACCCCGCCCTCGCCGGCAGGGAGGACCCCGCCCGCTACGCTATGGTGGAGCTGGAGAACATCCGGGACGAGGCCCAGGTTTTCGAGCCGATCCACCGGCTCCTCACCGGCGTCGACACGGTCTCCCTCCGGGCGGCGCTGGCGGAGATCACCGTCCCCGAGGGCGGCCTGCCCGTCACGCTGGTCACCGCCGGGGGCGAGGAGCGGCTGGCGCTGAACCCCGCCCTCGGAGAGCTGGCCGTCGGCATCCTGCAGCCCTTCCTCGACCGCTACCTTCAGCAGCACGCGGGCGCGATCGACTATATCCACGGGGACGAGACCGCCCGCCGCCTCGCGCGGCAGCCGGATACCGCCGCCCTGCTCCTGCCCGCCATCGGCAAGGGGGACTTCTTCCGCGGCATCGCGCTGGGCGGCGTGCTCCCCCGGAAAACCTTCTCCATGGGCCACGCCCAGGAGAAGCGCTACTACATCGAGGCCCGGCGCATCGTTCCCAACGCCTGAGCCCACTCTGTCCGAAGGAGGATAACCATGTCGCCCGGACGGCTTTTTCTCGGTCTGCTCCCCTGGTACAGCGTCCTCATCGTCACCGGGATGGCGCTGGCGATTTTCCTGTGCCATCTGGAGGAGAAGCGCCTCGGCTTCCCCAGGGACACGGCCTACGACATCGCTCTCTCCGTCATCCCCATCGGCATCGTCGGGGCCCGGCTGTACTATGTGATCTTCAACTCCGCCTCCTTCCTCCGGGATCCGCTCTCCATCGTGCGGATCTGGGAGGGGGGCCTAGCCATCTACGGCGGCGTGATCGGCGGCTTCCTCGGCCTGTGGCTGCTGGCGCGGCGCAAAAGGCTCTCCCTCCCGCTGCTGCTGGATGCGGTGGTGCCGGGGCTGGCCCTGGCCCAGGGCATCGGCCGCTGGGGCAATTTTTTCAACAGCGAGGCCTACGGGGCCGCGATCACCGACCCCGCGTGGCAGTTCTTCCCCGTCGGCGTCCTGATCGGGGAGAGCTGGCATCTGGCGACCTTCTTCTACGAGTCCGTCGCGGATATCCTGATCTTTGGGCTGCTGTGGACCTCCCGCCGGAGGCGGAAGCACCCCGGCGACGGGTTCCTGATGTACCTGATCCTCTACGGCGCGGCCCGCTGCCTGGTGGAGGGGCTGCGCAGCGACAGCCTCTACGGCTTCGGCGGCTTCCGGGTCTCGCAGCTGCTGAGCATCGCCATGTGCCTCTTCGTCTGCGGCGTATGGGCCTGGCGCGCGGAGCCAAAGGCCCGCTGGCTGCTGGCGCTGCCCGCCGCCGGGCTTGCCGTCTTCTGCCTCACGCGCGGCGCCTCCCTGGGCGCGCAAACCCTCGGCTGCGCGGTCTTCGGCCTGCTGGCCATCGCGGGCTGGCTGCTCCTGCGCCGCCGTGAAACACATTAAATAATACGAAAAATAATACGAAGTACTATTTTACAGGATAAATATAAATTCTTCGTATTTTCACCGTAAAGGAGACGTAGCCCGTGCCCACGACGCGCCTGAAGAATCTCCTCTACCGCGCCGCGCTGCCCTTCGCCGCGCCCTCGCCCCGCGGCCATATGGCGCACCTCGCCGCCGGGAAGCCGCTCGCGCATCCGGCCGCCTACGAGCGCCTGCTGCGCCGGCACCATGTGCTGGGGGCCTCCCTGCTGCTGGCCCAGGGCGAGGACAAGCGGCAGGTTTTCACCGGTCTGACGGGCCCCCTCGCCCGCGCGTGCGACAGCCGAACCCTCTTCCGCGTGGCCTCCATCACCAAGACGGTGACCGCCCTGGCGCTGCTCCGGCTGTGGGAGGCGGGCCGGCTGGACCTGGACGCGCCGCTGAGCCAGTATCTTCCGGAGCTCTCCGCCGAGACGGAGGGGATCACCCCGCGGGCGCTGCTGTCCCACAGCTCCGGTCTGCGGGACAAGCCGTCCCACGAGAAGGCGCTGCTACAAGGCACGCCCCTGCGGGACATCCTCCGGGAGCCCGGCGTCAACACGGGAAAGCCCGGGACCTTTGCCTACTGCAATCTGGGCTTCGGCATCCTGGGCTGCGTCCTCGAGGCCGTCACCGGACGACCCGTCAGCGAGGCGGTGGCGGAGCTGGTGCTGCGCCCGCTGGAGATGGCCGGTGGTCTGGACGCCTCCCGGCTGGAGGAAAAGCGCATCATGCCCATCACGCGGGTGCTGACCCGCCATCCCCAGCCGCCCCTGCGGGTCACCGAGCTGGGGCGGCGGCCCCTGGACGCGCCGGACCCCGCCCGCCACTGGGGCCACACCGCCGGCGCGCTCTACACCGACGCGGAGAGCCTGGACCACTGTCTGGAGATGCTCTCGGGCGGCGGGCGCTGGCGCGGCGCGCCCTTCCTGGCGGAGGAGACCGTCCGGCAAATGACGGCGGCGCACGCCCATTACGGCAAGCTCAGCCCGAAGCTCTCCTACGGGCTCGGGCTGGTGATCCTCCGCGACCCCCGGGTCTCGCCGCGCCGCGTCCTGGGCCACCAGGGCTACGCCTACGGCTGCGCGGACGGGGCCTTCTGGGAGGAGGACACCGGGCGGCGGGTGGTCTTCCTCAACGGCGGCTGCTCCGAGGCCCGGGACGGGCGGCTGGGCCTGTGCAACCGCGACATCCTGCGCTACGCGCTGAAAAGGGAGATGCCCTCATGGTGATCGACAGCGTCCGCAAGCTCCGGACCCGCTACGTCGTCCAGGCCGGCGACGAGGTCTTCCAGGTCCCCGGGCCACTCTACCGGGAGCGCCCGCTGCAGGAGGGCGAGGAGCTGGACATCGAGGAGTACGACCAGTGGCTGCTGACGCGGCAGTACCGCCCCGCGCTGGAATACGCCGTCTCCCTCCTGGCGCAGCGCCCCTTCGCCCGGCAGGAGCTCTGGGACCGGCTGCGCCGCATCGGCTACCGGCCCGCCGTGTGCGACATGGCGCTGTATAAGCTCGAGCGCCATGGCCTGATGGACGATACCGACTTTGCGCGGCGCTGGGCGGCGTCCCGCGCGGGGCGGAAGCTGGGGCCCCACCGTATCCGGCAGGAGCTCTCCCGCAAGGGCGTCTCCCGGGAGGACGCCGACGAGGCCCTCTCCGCCCTGGACGAGGACGGCTTTCTGGAGGCCGCCGTTCAACTGGCGGACCGCGCCCTCCGCCGGGGGAAGCCCGGCGAGGATCCCCGCCGGACCGACCAGCGCGTCCTCGCGATGCTGGCCCGCAGGGGCTACAGTTTCGATCTCGCCCGCCGCGCCCTGCTGCAGGCCCGCGCCGGCGCGGAGACAGACGACCCATAAGCCTTGAAAGGAACAAATCAAGATGATCGATACCCAAGAGATTCTTCAGACCATGCACATGATCCGGGAGGAGCACTTCGACATCCGGACCATCACCCTGGGCATCAATCTGCTCGACTGCTCGGACCGGGATCCGGAGGTCTGCGGCCGGCGGGTCTACGACAAGATCTGCCGCGTGGCCGGCAAGCTGGTGTCCACCGGCGAGGACATCAGCCGGGAGTTCGGCATCCCCATCGTCAACAAGCGCATCTCCGTCACGCCCGTGAGCCTCATCTGCCAGGGGGATCCCCGCCCCATCGCCCGGTGGCTGGACAAGGCCGCCCGCGAGACGGGCGTCAACTTTCTGGGCGGCTACTCCGCGCTGATGCAGAAGGGGGCCACCGCCGCGGACGAGCGGCTTCTCGCCTCCATCCCGGAGGTGATGGCCGAGACCGAGCGGCTGTGCTCCTCGGTGAACGTGGGCTCCACCCGCGCCGGCCTCAACATGAACGCCGTGCGGGAGATGGGCGTCATCATCAAGGAGACCGCCGCCCGCACCGCCGACACGGACGGCCTGGGCTGCGCGAAGCTGGTGGTCTTCTGCAACGCGGTGGAGGACAATCCCTTCATGGCGGGCGCCTTCTGCGGCGTGGGCGAGCCGGAGTGCGCGGTGAACGTCGGCGTCTCCGGCCCCGGCGTGGTCAAGCAGGCCCTGGAGCAGGTGAAGGGGCAGCCCTTCGACATCGTGGCGGAGACCATCAAGCGCACCGCCTTCAAGATCACCCGGGTCGGCCAGCTGGTGGCCCGCGAGGCCTCCCAGCGGCTGGGGATTCCCTTCGGCATCGTCGATCTCTCCCTCGCCCCCACCCCGGCCCGCGGGGACTCGGTGGCCCATATCCTGGAGGAGATGGGCCTGGAGCGCGCCGGCGCGCCGGGCACCACCGCCGCCCTCGCCCTCCTCAACGACGCGGTGAAGAAAGGCGGCGTCATGGCCTCCAACCACGTCGGCGGCCTCTCCGGCGCCTTCATCCCCGTCAGCGAGGACATCGGCATGATCGAGGCCGCGGCCTCCGGCGCCCTGACGCTGGAGAAGCTGGAGGCCATGACCTGCGTCTGCTCGGTGGGGCTCGACATGATCGCCATCCCCGGCGACACCTCCGCCGAGACCATCTCCGGCATCATCGCCGACGAGGCCGCCATCGGCATGGTCAACCAGAAGACCACCGCCGTCCGCGTGATCCCCGCCGTGGGCAAGCAGGCCGGCGACCGGGTCGAGTTCGGGGGCCTGCTGGGCTTCGCCCCGGTGATGCCCGTCAACCCCACCGGCTGCGCGGACTTCATCGCCCGCGGCGGCCGCATCCCCGCGCCGCTCCACTCGCTGCGGAACTGACGCTCTCCTGGATACGAAAAAGACGGCTCGCGCCGTCTTTTTCGTATTCTGTTATTCCGCCGGTTTCTCCTCGCTCCCGTCCAGGAAGCAGCTGAGCTTTTTCTTCACCCGCTGCAGGGCGTTGTCCACCGACTTGGCGTGGCGGCCGAGGGTGGCGGCGATCTCCTGGTAGCTCTTGCCGTCGAGGTAGGCCATCAGGACGTTCATCTCCAGGGGGGAGAGCGTCTCGTTGATCCGCTCGTTGATGGAGCCCAGCTCCTCCTGGCTGATCATCAGATCCTCCGGGTTGGCGGTCACGCCGTCGGAGATGGTGTCCAGCAGCGTCCGCTCCGACTCGTCATCGTAGACGGGACGGTTCAGGGAGACGTAGCTGTTGAGGGGGATGTGCTTTTGCCGCGTCGCGGTCTTGATGGCCGTGATGATCTGCCTTGTCACGCACAGGTCCGCGAAGGCGTGGAAGGAGGCCAGCTTCTCCGTGCGGAAGTCCCGGATCGCCTTGTACAGGCCGATCATCCCCTCCTGCACGATGTCCTCGTGGTCCGCGCCCACGAGGAAGTAGCTCCTGGCCTTGGAGCGCACGAAATTCTTGTACTTGGCGAGCATATAGTCCATCGCCCGGTCATCGCCCTCATGGCATCTGGCGATGATCTCCTCGTCCGTCAGGCCCTCGTAGGGGCTCTCCGGCGGGGTCTGCCGCTCCGTGGATTCCGTCATGCGCTCACCTCTCTTCCCGAAAAAAACCTGTCCTGCCCCGCGGGACCGCCGTGCCGATCCCGGCCCTCAGTCGCCGCCCCGGCGCATCTGCTCCAGCTGCGCCCGGAGCGCCTCCGGCAGGTGATCCCCGATGTTTTTCCCGGGCCGCAGGCGCTGCAAATTCTGCCGCCGCAGGCCCTCCTCCCGGGTCTGGCGCAGCTCCCGCAGCAGCTCCCGCGCCGTCATGCGCGTCGCGCCCGTGGAGAGCACCTGGGATTGCTCCAGGCCGTCCGAGGTCGCCACCGTCACCTGCCGGTAGCGCGGGGTCTGGGCCACCAGCCGCTCGATATAGCTGTCCGCCGTCTCCGCGTGCCGGGTATAGACCTGCCGCACGGGCGGGAAATCCTCCTCGGTCACGGTGCGCCGGTCCGAGAGATACCCGTCGAAGACCAGCACGATCTCGCACCCGGCGTAGCCGCCGTAGTCCCGCAGGGCGTGCAGCAGCTTCTCGCGGCTCTCCTCGAAGTCCCAGCCATGCTGCGCCGCCTCTGGCCAGGCGCCGATGATGTTGTAGCCGTCGACGATCAGCAGCGGCTTCATGCGCGCCGGGAGGAGAGCACGCGGTACATGACGATGCCCGCCGCCACCGAGGCGTTCAGGCTGTCCAGCTGGCCCTTCATCGGGAGGGAGACCTTGCGGTCACAGTTCTCCTCCGTCAGGCGGCTGATGCCGCTGCCCTCGCTGCCGACCACCAGCGCGACGCCGCCGGTGAAGTCGACCTGCTCGTAGTCGTCGCCGTCCATGGCGAGGGCGTAGACCCACACGCCGCGCTTCTTCATCTCCTCCAGCACGCGGTTCAGGTTCGTCACCCGCGCCACCTTGACGTGCTCGATGGCGCCCGCGGAGGCCTTGACCGCCGCGGGGGTCAGGCCGACGCCCCGCCGTTCGCGGACAATGACGCCGTGCGCCCCGGCGCACTCCGCGCTGCGGATGATCGCGCCCAGGTTGTGGGGGTCCGTCACGCCGTCCAGAATGACGAAGAAGGGATCCTCGCCCCGCGCCTGCGCGACCTCGAACAGCTCGCTCAGCTCCGCGTAGGCGTAGGCGGAGGCGAAGGCGATCATGCCCTGGTGGTTCGGGGCGATCTCGTCCAGGCGGCTCTTCTCCACCTCCTGCACGGGCACGCGCGCCTCGCGGGCCATCTGCACCAGCTGCCGGGCGGAGCCGGAGAGCTCGCCCCGCTGCACCATCAGCTTCTCCAGGTCGCGTCCGGATTTGAGCGCCTCGCGGATCGGATTGCGGCCCACGAGCAGATTCTCCCGGGGCTCCGCCTGGGCGTCCTCGAAGATCGGGGTCTGCCCGAACTCATAGTCCAGATAGCTGGGCTTCTCCTCCTGCGGGGCGCGGCGCGGCGCGTACTCGCGCTTCGGCTCCCGCGGGCGGTCCTCGAAGCGGTCGCGGCGCTCCCCGCGCGGCGCGAAGCCGCGCTCAGGCTTCCGGTCCTGCGGGCCGAAGCGGCGCTCCCCCTGCGCGGGCCGGCGGTCGCCAAATTCGGGGCGGCGGTCGCCAGATCCGGGCCGGCGGTCGCCGCGAGGCGCGCCGTCGGATTGCGTCCGGAGAAGACGAGCGCCTCGGCCG
>CAMVAJ010000066.1 GCA_947165425.1 uncultured Clostridia bacterium | reverse complement strand
TACATGTCGTTCTCGGGGTCGCGGTACTTGCCCAGGGAGATGCCGCAGCACTTGCTGCCCCAGACCTCGCAGTCCTCGATGATCCAGCCCCGGGACCAGTGGGGGCCGATGAGGCCGTCCTGGTAGGCGGCGGGCGGCGCCCAGGTGGTGGCGCCCTTGTTGATATTGAAGCCGGAGACGGTGATGTAGCCCACGCCGGGCTTGTCCGGCATGAAGCAGTTGCGCCGCGCGGTGATCTCGACCTTCTGCTCGTTGGGGTCCAGATCGTGGAAGTTGGCGTAGAGGACGGTCGTGTCTCCGTCCTGCTCGGTGTACCACTTCCAGGTGGAGGCCTCCTGGTCGAAGGCGCAGGGGTCCGGCTCCGCGGCGGCGCACTCCGCCAGGGTGACGGTCTCGTACATCATCCGGTCGTTGAGGAAGATGGCGCCGGTATGGCGCACCGTGGGCGCGAAGTACCAGTCGCCGCAGACCATGGTGGTGAAGGGGTTGTAGCCGCCGAAGACGCCGTTGTCCACCCGGGCGGTCCAGATGTTCCCCTCGCAGCGCGTCCAGCCGCCCAGCGGCTCCGCGCCGGTGATCTCCGCGCCGAGGGGCTCCACAGAGCGGTAGACAATGCGCCGCTCCTCGGTGCCCGCGTGGATCGGATTCACGGTCTCCCGGTAGACGCCCGGCGCGACAAGCACCTCGTCCCCCGCGACGGCCACCCGCGCCGCGTCGTTGATCCGCCGGAAGGGCATCTCCTTCGAGCCGTTGCCGTCCCGGGAGGCGTTGGCGTTGACATAGTAGATCATGGTTTTTTTCTCCTTGCTCAGATAGTTCAGTTGGGGATTTGCGATGGGATTATCGTACTTGATCGGAGGGGGTTTGTCAACGGATTTTTCCGTCGAGAAGAGACAGGCATAAGGCGCGTTTTCCTTTCCCCATCCTTGACGAACCCTCCGAAACAGGCTATAATCAGCCCATTGCGACATCACGGGAGGAGGGGAGCGCGGTGCGGAGCTTCGGCAGAGCGTTGGCGGAGCTTCTTGGGCTTACGCTCCTGGTGCTCCTGGGGATGGGGCTGGTGCGCGGGCCGGACGCGCCGCGGCGCGAGCCGCCGGTTTCCGCCGGGGTGGAGCGGGCCTTCTGGGCCGCCGTCCCCGCGGAGGCGGGGGAGCGCGCCGCCGAGGCGAAGGCCGAGGCCGGCGACAGCCGCCTGACGCGCACAGCGGTGAGGCCCGCCCAGACCGCCCTGCCCGCCCTGCGGGCGGGGGACCGCAACGGCCTGCCGCTGCGGGCGGAGGTCTGGCACCGGGCAGCCTGGAGCGCGTGCCCGCCCGAGGAGCACTTCGGATAGTTTTTACGATTCGTCATAGAATTGTAATACCTGTAAAAATCAAAACAGAGAGGAAGATTCGCCATGGCGAACAACAACAAGCGGCGCCGCGGACCGAGCAAAACGTCCGCGATCGTCGCCCTGTGCATCGTGCTGGTGCTGACCCTGGTCTGCGGATTCCTGGGCCTCAACGGCATGAAGCTGGACGGGCGCGGGCTGTATAAGCTCCTGCCCTGGCTGCCCACCACCGACGCCGAGAACTGGCCGGCCTCGCTGCCGCTGGGCCTCGACCTGCGCGGCGGCGTGTACGTGGAGTACTCCGCCGAGCAGCCCGCTGAGATCGAGGGAGACTACAACAGCCTTCTGGACGCCACCGTGTCCGTCATTCAGCAGCGTCTGACCGACAAGGGCTATCCGGAGAGCACCGTCTCCAAGATCAACAACAACACCGGCCTGCGCGTGGAGGTCCCGGACGTGACGGATCCCCAGGCGCTGCTGAACCTGATCGGCACCCCGGCGGAGCTGTCCTTCCGCGGCCCCGACGGCGTGGAGTTCATGACCGGCAAGCAGGTGCAGACCGCGATGCCCGCCCTGCAGGACGGCGAGTACGTGATCTCCTTCACCCTGACGCCCGACGGCGCGGCCACCTTCGCCGAGAAGACCCGGGCCTCCATCGGCCAGCGCATCGCGATCTACCTCGACGGCCAGGAGCTGATCTCCCCGACCGTGCAGACCGCCATCACCGACGGCCGCGGCGTCATCAACGGCATGGGCTCCCAGGAGCGGGCCCAGACCATCGCCGCCCAGATCCAGTCCGGCGCGCTGCCCCTCGACCTGACTCAGCAGAAGGTGGACACCGTGTCCGCCACCCTGGGTGACACCGCCCTGTCCACCTCCGTGCTGGCGGCCATGATCGGCATCCTCATCGTCATGCTCATCATGATCGTCCGCTACCGCCTCAACGGCGTGGTGGCCTCCTGGGCGCTGTGCATCTACATCATCGTGCTCTTCTTCCTGATCGCCGTGATCCCCGGCATCCAGCTCACCCTGCCCGGCCTGGCCGGCATCGTGCTGGGCATCGGCATGGCCGTGGACGCCAACGTCATCATCTACGAGCGCTTCAACGAGGAGCTGCGCGCCGGCCGTCCGGCCCGCGCCGCCGCCCGCGCCGGCTTCAAGAACGCCATGAGCGCGATCCTCGACGCCAACGTCACCACGATCATCGCGGGCCTGGTCCTGCTGATCTACGGCACCGGCTCCGTGCAGGGCTTCGCGAAGACCCTGCTGCTGGGCGTGCTGGTCTCCATGCTGACCGCCGTGCTGGTGACCCGCTTCCTGATGACCCGCTTCATCGCCGCGGGCTGCGAGAAGCCCAGCCTCTTCTGCGGCGGCGTGAAGCTGACTGAGAATGAACAGGAGGTGCGGTAATATGATGATCAAGAACCGCTCCAAGATCTGCCTGATCGTCTCCTGCGGCATCATCGTGCTGGCACTGCTCCTCTCCCTCTTCGGGCTGGGGATCAATATGGGCATCGATTTCGCCGGCGGTATGTCCATGCAGTATGACATGCACGCGGACGTCGCGCAGACGGACGTGGAGGGTGTCCTGGGCGAGATGGGCCTGACCGGCACCTCCGTGACCATCCAGGGCGCGAACCATAACGAGACCTACATCCGCATCCCCACCGTGGGCGACGACGAGGTGCAGACCATCCAGTCCACCTTCCTGGAGAAGATCCGGGAGAAGTACCCCGAGACCACCCAGTCCGGCGACGTGAGCTACGTCGGCCCCGTGGCGGGCCGGACGCTCCTGTCCAACGCCTTCTGGTCCGTGGTGATCGCCTCCGTCCTGATGCTGGTCTACATCGCCTTCCGCTTCGACCTGAACTCCGGCCTGGCGGCCGTGTTCGGCTTGGTGCACGACGTGCTGATGATGCTGGCCTTCATGGTGCTGCTGCGCTCCATCATCCAGATGAACTCCACGTTCATCGCGGCCATGCTGACCATCGTCGGCTACTCGATCAACAACACCATCGTCATCTTCGACCGCATCCGTGAGAACGCCCGCAAGGCCCCCGCGGAGAGCAAGGTGGAGATCGTCAACCGCTCGGTCAGGGAGTGCCTTGGCCGCACGATCAACACCACCCTCACCACCCTGGTGACCGTGGTGATGCTCTACATCCTCGGCGTGGACTCCATCCGCGAGTTCGCCCTGCCCATCATCATCGGCATCCTGTCCGGCGTCTACAGCGCGAACATGATCAACGGTTATGTCTGGGCCTGGCTCGAGGAGAAGCGCAAGGCCCGCAAGGCGGCGAAGAAGCCCGCCAAGCAGAGCGTCTGATCCATTCCGGCTCCGGGGAGCGGGGGATTTTCCCCCGCTCCTTTTCGATGCGCGCTTGCATTTCCCGCGCAAATGTGGTATTCTTTATGAGCCGTACACGCGATGAAGGTTGGGTCCCGTGCGATTTGCCCGTGTGAACCCTGTCAGGGCCGGAAGGCAGCAGCAGTAAGCATTTGGCCGATGTGCTGCGGAAATGCCCGGCCTGAGCGGTGCGGTTTTTGTTTTCGCGCCGGCGGCGCAGCGAAGCCGCCGGGAGATGTCCAAGGAGCGCCTATGGCCCAGCAAGCGTCGGGTCCCGAGCACCCGAACCAATTGATTGATCTCTTCGATACCCCCACCACCGAACGGCTGGCGGGCATTTTTGCTGCGCGCTCATCGATCGCGCTCACCGGCCTCAACGAGAGCCTGATGGTCGGCCTCGCGGCGGCGCTGTGCCGCCGGGAGGGCATCCGCGTGATGGCGGTGTTCTCCAACGACCTGCGGGCGTCCCGCGCGGGGGACGACGCGCGCCAGCTCCTCGGCGAGGGCGCGGGCGTCCTCACCGCCGGGGAGATCGACCTGACCCGCGGCGTCTCCAGCCAGGAGGGCGTCTGGCGGCGGCTGGAGGGCCTCTCCCGCCTGGTCCACGGGGAGACGCGGCTGCTGTGCGTCTCGATGGACGCGCTGATGCAGCGCATGGGCGATCCGGCCGCCTTCCGGGGCGGCTTTATCACCCTGCGCGTGGGGGAGACGGTCTCGCCCATCGCGCTGATGGAGCGGCTGGTGCGCCTGGGCTACGAGTCGGTCAGCCTGGTGGAGGGCAAGGGACAGTGCGCCCGCCGGGGCGACATCCTGGACGTCTATCCGCCGGACGCGGCTCGGCCCTTCCGGGTGGAGCTTTTCGGCGACGAGATCGACGCGATCCGCGCCTTCGACCCGCTGAGCCAGCGGGGACAGGACAGCCTGCCGGAGATCCGGATCTGCCCGGCCTGCGAGATCCTGCTGCCGGAGGGGGAGGGCCCCGCGGCGGCGGAGCGGATGCGCACGGCGCTGGCGGCCCTGGCCACCTCCGCCACCGACAGCCGGCTGTTCGCCGACCTGCCGCCCATCCCGGACGACCCGGAGGAGCAGGCTGCCTATTTCGACGCCCAGGTGGCCCCCCGGGTGCGGGAGCAGGAGCGCTCCGTCACCAAGCAGGTGGAGCTGGACCGCCGCCTGGCGGCGCTGCTGGAGGACGCGCAGAAGCTGGAGCAGGGCCTGCCCTTCCGCCGCGAGCGCGCCTGGCTGCCCATCCTGACCGAGCATACCACGACGCTGACGGACTGGTTCGAGCCGGAGATGGTCTTCTTCTGCGAGCCGGACCAGCTGCGGGGCCGCTGCGAGGAGCGCCTGCAGGGCTTCGGGCAGGATCTGACCGCCGCCATGGACCGCGGCGAGGCCGTGCAGGCCCAGGAGCGGCTGCTGCTGCCCTGGGAGGAGGCGACGGCCCGCCTGCGGGAGCGCCCCTTCGCCGCCTGCACGGAGCTGCTGCGCGGGATGGGCGGGCTCAGCCCCCGGGAGGCGGAGAACCTGGAGGCCGCGTCCATGGCGGGCTACCACGCCCAGATCCGCCAGCTGGCCAAGGATATGGAGGCCTGGCGGGAGAAGGGCTGGCGCGTGGTGCTGCTCTCGGGCGGCGTGGCCCGGGGCCAGCGGCTGACGGCCTCCCTGGCGGAGCAGGGCGCGGAGGCGGTCTTCGTCCCCGAGGAGCAGCGGGAGAGCTGGCCCGACGCGCAGGCCTTGGTGGCGCCCCAGACGCTGAACCGGGGCTTCGTCTGGCCCGGAAAGGGCCTGGTGGTCGCCTCGGACACGGACATCTGGGGGGCCGGCTACCGCAAGTCCCGCTCCCGCCGCTCCGCGGGCGAGAAGCTCAACGCCTTCACCGAGCTCCACGTGGGGGACTATGTGGTCCACGAGAACCACGGCGTGGGCGTCTACCAGGGCACCACCCGCATCCAGAACGGCGGCGCGTGGCGCGACTATCTGATGATCCAGTACGCCGGGTCGGACAAGCTCTACGTCCCGGTGGATCAGTTCCAGCGCATCCAGCGCTACATCGGCAACCCGGCCCAGGCCCCGAAGCTCAACAGCCTCGGCGGCGGCGAGTGGGGCCGGCAGAAGGGCAAGGTCAAGGAGGGCCTGAAGAAGATCGCCTTCGACCTGACGGCCCTCTACGCCCAGCGGGAGAAGACGCCGGGCCACGCCTTCGCCCCGGACACGCCCTGGCAGCGGGAGTTCGAGGATCAGTTCCCCTACGAGCTGACCGCGGACCAGGCCCAGTCCGTCCACGAGATCACCGAGGACATGGAGAAGCCCCGGAACATGGACCGCCTGCTGATCGGGGACGTGGGCTACGGCAAGACGGAGGTCAGCCTCCGGGCGGCCTTCAAGGCCGTGATGGACAACAAGCAGGTGGCGATCCTCGCCCCGACGACGATCCTCGCCCAGCAGCATTTCCACACCGTGCAGCAGCGCTTCGCGGGCTTCCCGGTGCGGGCGGACGTGCTCTCCCGCTTCCGCACGGCGAAGGAGCAGAAGCAGGTCCTCGCCGACGCGCGGGAGGGGAAGATCGACATCCTCGTGGGCACCCACCGCCTGCTGGCCAAGGACGTGCAGTTCAAGGACCTGGGCTTGCTGATCGTGGACGAGGAGCAGCGCTTCGGCGTGCAGCACAAGGAGATCATCAAGCACATGAAGACGCAGATGGACGTGCTGACCCTCTCCGCGACGCCGATCCCGCGCACGCTCCACATGTCGATGGTGGGGATCCGGGACATGTCCGTCCTCGAGACCCCGCCGGAGGACCGCCTCCCCGTGCAGACCCACGTGGTGGAGTACTCCGACGCCCTGATCCGCGACGCGATCCTGCGGGAGCTGAGCCGCGGCGGACAGGTTTATTTCCTCTACAACCGGGTGCGGAGCATCGAGAGCTTCTACCAGCGGCTGCGGGCTCTCGTGCCCGAGGCGCGCATCGGCGTCGCCCACGGGCAGATGAAGGAGCACGGCCTGGAGGACGTGATGATGGACTTCTACGCCGGGAGCTACGATGTGCTCCTGTGCACCACCATCATCGAGAGCGGCCTCGATGTGCCCAGCGCCAACACGCTGATCGTCTTCGACGCGGAGCGCTTCGGCCTGAGCCAGCTGTACCAGCTGCGGGGCCGGGTGGGGCGCTCCACGCGGCAGGCCTACGCCTATTTCACGGTCCGGCAGGACAAGATCCTCTCCGAGACCGCCGAGCAGCGGCTCAGCGCGATCCGGGAGTTCACCGAGTTCGGCGCGGGCTTCCGCATCGCGATGCGCGACCTGGAGATCCGCGGCGCTGGGAACATCCTGGGCCCGGAGCAGCACGGCCACCTGGAGACCGTCGGCTACGAGATGTACTGCAAGCTCATGGAGGAGACCATGGCGGAGGTCCAGGGCATCCCCGACCGGAGCGAGCTGGAGACGCGGGTGGACCTGAAGGTGGACGCCTTCCTGCCGGAGGGCTATATCTCCGACGAGCGCCTGCGCCTGGAGGTCTACCGGCGCATCGCCGCCCTGCAGACCGACGCGGACCGCTCCGACATCACCGACGAGCTGATCGACCGCTTCGGCGAGATCCCGCCGGAGGTGGAGACGCTGCTGGACGTGAGCCAGCTGCGGGCGCTGCTGTCGGGCATCGGGGCGACCCAGGCGAGATATGTGGACGGGGCGCTGCAGGTGCGGGTGGACAGCCGCTTTGTGCCCGACCCGCTGAAGCTGATGAACGCCATGCAGAAGGCGGACGCGCGGCTTTCCATCGCCCAGCGCCCGCAGAACACGATCCTGCTCAAGGGCCGCTGGCGGGACGAGCGCGCCCTGCTCACCGACGCGGTGCGCGTGTTCCGCAAGGTCCGGCAGGGGCTGGAGGAGGATGAGCATGGACCGGCGTGAACAGGCGGCGCGGACGGCGGAGCGCCTCGGCGGCCTGCGGTGCCTGGTCTGCGGCGGGGCGCTGACCCCCGCCCCGGACGGCTTCCGCTGCGGGCGGGGCCACTGCGTCAACCTGAGCCGTCGGGGGACGCTGAACTTCTGCTCCAAACCCGCCCCGGCCTTCTACAGCGGGGCGCTGTTCGAGGCGCGGGCCAGGGTGCTGGCCGCGGGCTTCTTCGCGCCGGTGCTGGCGGCGGTGGAGCGCCTGCTCCCGGCGGCCCCGCCGGAAGGGCACCGGCTGCTGGACGCCGGCTGCGGCGAGGGGTGGTATCTGGCCTCCCTCCTGGCGCGGCACCCGGACTGGACCGGCGCGGGCGTGGATCTGAGCCGGGACGCGATCCGGCTGGCGAGCCGGCAGGAGGCCGCGGCGCTCTGGTGCGTGGCGGACCTGAAGCGGCTGCCCTTCGCGGACGGCGCCTTCACGGCGGTGCTCGACATTCTGACGCCTGCCGACTACAGGGCCTTCCTGCGGGTGCTGGCGCCGGAGGGCGTCCTGGTCAAGGTGTTCCCCGGGCCGGAGCATCTGCGCGAGCTGCGGGCGGCGCGAGGCCTCCCGCCCTACGAGGCGGGGGATGTGGAGCGCTATCTGCGGGCGCGGATGCGGGTGCTGGCGGCGGAGCGGATCTGCGTGCCGACGCCGGTGACGCCGGCCTACTGGGCGGATCTGGCGGTGATGACGCCGCTGAACGCGGAGCTGTCCCCGGAGGCGATGGCCGACCTGCGGGGCCGGAGCGCCGGGACGGTCACGCTGGACGTCAGCGTGGCGGTCTGCGCAAGGAGGGAAGACGAATGTACCTGATGGGGCTGGATATCGGGACTTCCTCGGCGAAATGTCTGCTGATCGACCGGGCGGGCCGGGTGGCGGCCCGCGCGGGCGGGGACTATCCGCTCTACACGCCGCGCCCCGGCTGGGCGGAGCAGGAGCCGGAGGACTGGGTCAGCGCCGCCTTCGCGGCGGTGCGGGAGATGCTCGCCGCCTCCGGCGTCGCGCCGGGGGAGATCGCGGGCGTCGCCCTCTCCGGGCAGATGCACGGCCTGGTGCCCCTGGACGGGGAGGGGCGGGTGCTGCGGCGGGCGATCCTCTGGTGCGACCAGCGGACCCAGGCTCAGTGCGACGCCATCGAGGCCGCCGCCGGCGGGCGGGAGGCGCTGCTGGAGCGGACCAACAACGTGATGCTCACGGGCTACACCGGGGGAAAGCTCCTGTGGCTGCGGGAGCGGGAGCCGGAGCACTTCGCCCGGATGAAGGTCTTCCTCTGCCCGAAGGACTATCTGCGCTACCGGCTGACCGGGGCGCTGGGCATGGACGTCTCCGAGGCCTCCGGCACGGGGCTCTTCGACACGCGGGCGAGGGACTGGTGCTGGGAGGTCATCGACGCGGTGCCGCTGCCGCGGGCGATCTTCCCGCCCACGGCGGAGGCCACGGCCCAGGCGGGGACCGTCACACAGGAGGCGGCGGAGGCCACCGGCCTGCGGGCCGGGACGCCGGTCTTCTACGGCGGCGGGGACGCGGTGGTGCAGGCCTTCGGCAGCGGGCTGATCCGCGAGGGGCTGATCGGCGCGGTGATCGGCACGGCGGGGAACGTCTCCATGGGCTTCACCCGCTACACGCGGAATCCGGGCGGCAAGCTGCAGGCCTTCTGCGGGGTGACGCCGGGGTCCTATATGTCCTTTGGGGCGACCCAGGCCGCCGGCGGCGCGCTGCGCTGGTTCCGGGACGAGGCCTGCCGCGACCTGGCGGCGGAGGCGAAGCGGCAGGGGCGGAATGCCTTCGACCTGATGAGCGAGGAGGCGGCTCAGTCGCCGCCCGGCGCGGGGGGCGTGACCTTCGCGCCCTATCTCTCCGGCGAGCGCTGCCCCTATCCGGACGCCAACGCCCGGGGCGTGCTCTACGGCATGAGCCTGAACACCACCCGCGCGGACATGATCCGCGCCGTGATGGAGGGCATCGTCTTCTCCCTGGGACAGATCGTGGAGATCTACCGGGGAATCTGCGTCCCCGAGAGCGTGACCGCCTCCGGGGGCGGGGCCTCCAGCCCGCTGTTCCTGCGGCTGCAGGCGGATATCTTCAACCTGCCGGTCCGCACGGTCTCGGCTGCCTCGGAGGGCGGGGCCTACGGCGCGGCGCTGCTTGCGGGCCTCGGCCTGGGCTGGTACCGGGACGCGGCGGAGGCGGTCTCAGTGCTGCGGGAGGAGCGCCGGGTGGAGCCCGACGCCGCCAGCGCGGCGCTCTATCAGCGGCCGAGGGCGCTCTATGACAGGATCTACCCCGCGCTGCGGGATGTGTTCGCCTTCGGGGCGAGATAAGGAGGGAGCAGAGCATGATCGGCATCATCGGCGCCATGCCTGTGGAGATTGAGACCCTGGTGAGCCAGATGACGGAGAAACACGAGGAGCGGCTGGGGACGGACACCTTCGTCTCCGGAAAGCTCTTCGGGCGGGAGGCGGTGCTGGCGGTCTGCGGCTGCGGCAAGGTGAACGCGGCGCTCTGCGCCCAGCAGATGATCCTGCGCTACCGCCCCGAGTGGGTGCTGAACATCGGCGTGGCGGGCGGCGCGGATCCGCGCCTGCGCATCGGCGACATGGTGATCGCCTCCGCCGCGGTGCAGCACGACATGGACACCACCCCGATGGGCGACCCCATCGGCTACGTCAGCAAGATCGGCCTGGTGGAGTTCCCCTGCGACGGGGCGCTGCGGACGCGGCTGCGCCGGGCGGCGGAGGCGCTGCCGGAGGTGGCCGTCTACGAGGGCGTCATCGCCACCGGCGACCAGTTCGTCAACAGGCCCGAGGTGACGGCCCGCATCCGGGAGACCTTCGGCGCGATGGCGGTGGAGATGGAGGGGGCGGCGGTGGCCCACGCCTGCTATACCCACGGCGTCCCCTGCGGCATCCTGCGCTCCATCTCCGACGGCGCCAACGACGACAGCGGCATGGACTTCGCCGCCTTCACGGCCCTGGCCTCGCGCCACGCCCAGAACGTGGTGGAGCGGGTGCTGAGCGCGGCGCAATAATCGATTTGCTGCATCAAAATCGCTGGATTTGATGCAGCAAATTTCTTTTTCTGGGGGAATTGCGGCGTTTCAAAACCCTCCCCGG
This sequence comes from uncultured Clostridia bacterium, assembly GCA_947165425.1. Lineage (GTDB taxonomy): Bacteria > Bacillota > Clostridia > Christensenellales > Aristaeellaceae > RUG11272. The sequence goes on along the minus strand of CAMVAJ010000066.1, from coordinate 1,559 downwards.
CAAGCCGGGGAGGTTTTCTGAATGGGCTTATGCCCGGATCAGATGCTCGAGCGTCTCGAAGAGGGCCTCGGGCTCCACGGGCTTGGAGAGGTGGGCGTTGAGGCCTGCCTGCATGCTGCGCTGCACGTCCTCGTCGAAGGCGTTGGCGGTGAGGGCGATGATGGGGATCGTCTTCGCGCCGGGGCGGTCCAGGGCGCGGATGGCGCGGGTGGCCTCGAGGCCGTCCATCACGGGCATGCGCATATCCATGAGGATCGCGTCGTAGTAGCCGTCCCCGTGGGCGAGGAACTTCTCCAGGGCGATCCGTCCGTTCTCCGCGTGATCGACCTCCATCTCGCGCATGGAGAGGATCATCATCATGATCTCGGCGTTGACCGGCATGTCCTCGGCCAGCAGCACCCGCCGCCCGCGCAGGTCGGCGGTCGCCTGCTCCAGGCGGGCGTTTTTGCGCCGGAAGGCCTCCCGGAACTCGTCCATGACGGTGCCGGCGAAGAGGGGCTTGGCCGCGAAGGTGTCCACGCCGGCCTCCCTCGCCTCGTCCACGATGTCCTCCCAGCTGTAGGAGGTCAGGATGATGATCGGCGTCTCGTGGCCCACGGCGGCCCGGATCTGCCGGGTGGTCTCCAGGCCGTCGAGGTCCGGCATCTTCCAGTCCACCAGGATCAGGTTGTAGGGCTCCCGGCGGGCGTGGCGGAGCTTGACCATCTCCAGCCCCTCGCGGCCGGACAGCGCCCGCTCGCAGGAGACGCCCACCTGGCCGAGGACGATCTGCGCGTGCTCGCAGGCGATGGGGTCGTCGTCGATGACCAGCACGCACATCTCGTGGGCCTGGGGCAGCCCCTCCTCCGCGGCGGGGCCCTCGGACGCGGTCCGCTCGGAATCCAGGAGCGTCACCGTCACGGTGAAGGTCGTGCCCGCGCCTTTCTCGCTCTCCACCTCGATATGGCCGTTCATGAGCTCCACGATGCTCTTGGTGATCGGCATGCCCAGGCCCGTGCTGCCGTATTTGCTGGTGGAGGAGGAGTCCTCCTGGGAGAAGGGGTCGAAGAGCCTCGGGAGGTACTCCCGGCTCATGCCGATGCCCGTGTCGCGGATGGTGAAGCAGAGGGTGGTCTTTCCGTCGAAGCGGGCCGTCTCCTCCACGCAGAAGGTCACGGCGCCGCCCTCGGGGGTGAACTTGACCGCGTTGCCGAGGATGTTGAGCATGACCTGGCGCAGCTTCATGTCGTCGCCGATATAGTAGTCGGCCACGTGGCCCCGGATCCGGCAGTCGTAGGTCAGCCCCTTGTCCCGGCACTGGCCGCTGATCATGGTGTTCACCTGCTCGAGGGCCTTGGCGAAGGAGAACTCCTCGCTCTTGATGACCATCCGGCCGGACTCGATGCGGCTCATGTCCAGGATATCGTTGATGATGCCCAGCAGATGGTGGGCGGAAGTGTCGATCTTCTGCAGGTACTCCCGGACCTTGTCGCTGGCCGAGGGCTCGTTCATGGCGATGTTGTTCAGGCCGATGATGGCGTTCATGGGCGTGCGGATCTCGTGGCTCATGTTGGAGAGGA
>CAMVAJ010000065.1 GCA_947165425.1 uncultured Clostridia bacterium | reverse complement strand
TCTCCACCAGCGAGATGAAGCTCTCCGACGTGAAGCAGAACTGGTGCCGCGCCTACCTGCGGGATGCCATGCACCGGGTGCTCTATCAGCAGGCAAACAGCCTCGCGGTGAACGGCCTGGGCGGCGAGGACGTGAAGTTCGAGGTGGGCACGCCCATCTACAAGATCGCCCTGTGGATCCTCACCGGCCTGCTGGCTGTCTACCTGATCTACTCCATCATCAAAATGATCCAGTATGGCCGCATGAACGAGCAGCAGTTCGCCGACAGCCGCGAGCGCACGAAAAAAGCCCGCATGATCAAGAACATCATCCTGGCTGTGATCCTGCTGGCCCTGGTCGTCGTCTTCTTCGTGGTCTACTTCCCCCTGCTGCAGAAAGCCTTCCTGATGTGACATTCCCCCTTCTCCGCCCGCTGCCGTGATATCCCGCGGCGGCGGGCTTTTCGTTTCGGTACAACTCGGGCGGGCAGTCTGACGCCACGCCGGGCCATGCCAAGATCACCATGACCATGAACACCTATGTCCACAGCGATCTGGGCAACGTGGAGAAAGGCCAGCCGGGACAACGCAGGCCTCTCTGCGCGGGCCTGACTGCATAAATATTAAACATTTATGCATAACGCGCCCCGTGCGTTTTTGCGGGATCTGCAAGGCTGAAAAAACCGTCTCAGCCCTTGCGGCGCAAGGCTTCCCGTCTGCTGCGCCGTCCAAATCCTTTTGCAAAGGACTCCATGCATAGAACGAAAAACCCCTGACTGCCATAGCAGCCAGGGGTCGAAAAGCCTTGTAAATTGCGGGTTCTCAGCGCTTGGAGAACTGCGGCGCGCGGCGGGCGGCCTTCAGGCCGTACTTCTTGCGCTCCTTCATACGAGGATCGCGGGTGAGCATGCCGTTCTTCTTCAGCATCTCGCGCAGCTCGGGGTTCGCCTTGCACAGGGCGCGGCTGATGCCGTGGCGGATCGCGCCGGCCTGGCCGGCGATGCCGCCGCCGTTGACGTTCACCAGCACGTCGAAGTTGCCGGTGGCGGTCAGCGTCAGGGGCTGACGGATGGTCATCTTCAGGGTCTCCAGACCGAAATAATCGTCGATATCGCGCTTGTTCACGACGACCTTGCCGTCGCCGGGCACGAGACGGACGCGGGCAACCGCCTTCTTGCGGCGGCCGACAGCGCTGTATTCTACCTTAGCCATGTTTCTCTGTCTCCTTTCGGCTGCCTGATCAGATCAGCTCGTACTTCTCGGGCTTCTGGGCGGCGTGCTCATGCTCGGGGCCCGCGTACACCTTCAGCTTCTTGGCCATCTGACGGCCAAGGGGGCCCTTGGGCAGCATGCCCACCACCGCGCGGCGGATCGCGAACTCGGGCTTCTCAGCCATGAGCTTGCGGTACTTGGTCTCCTTCAGGCCGCCGGCGTAGCCGGAGTGATGATAGTAGACCTTCTGATCCAGCTTCTTGCCGGTGAAGACCAGCTTATCGGCGTTGATGATGATCACATAGTCGCCGGTGTCCATGTTGGGGGTGTAGTAGGGCTTGTTCTTGCCCCGCAGGATGCTCGCCACCTGGCTGGCCACGCGGCCGAACACCTGGCCCTCCGCGTCGACGACATACCACTTGCGCTCGATGTCATCCTTCTTCGGAACGAAAGTATTCAAAGGGATACCCTCCTCGTTATCGTCTCAGAGCTCTTGTGCGCCGCATGATGGTCAGCATGCCGCGCGGATGTGTCAAATGCTTTGCCGGGGCTGGCGGAGCTTTTGATACCAACGCGTATCATATCGGAAATTTGCAATCGTGTCAAGCGAAAAAAACGCCAATTCAGGCGTTTTTCTTCGGGTTTTTCGGGAAAAATGCTTTTTTTACAGATGAGACGGCCTCAGAGGCCCTCCTCGACCCGCTCGAGCGCGCCGTCCGCGCCGTGCCGCCAGCAGACCGTATGGCCGAAACCGCAGGCCCGCAGGGCCTCCCGCGCGTCGGCGAAGCCCCCGTCCAGCAGCTCCGCCTGGTGGGCGTCCGAGGAGAGGCAGACCTCCGCGCCCAGCTCCCGCAGCCGCCGCAGCAGCGGGCGGGCGGGATAGAAGTCCCGCCGCCGCCCCCGGTTGTAGGCGCCGCAGTTGATCTCGAAGACCGCGCCGGTGGCGGCAAGGGTCTCCAGGGCCTCCATCGCCGGGCGCAGATAGCGGGGGTCCTCCTCGTCAAAGGAGGGCCGCTGATGGTTGAAGCAGGCCACGAGGTCGAAGTGCCCGAGGATGTCGCAGCGGGTCCTCTCCCAGACCCGCGCCTCCGTCTCGTAGTAGGCCGCGGCGAGGCGGTACCAGTCCGCGCCGAACCACTCCCGGCGGAGCCGGTCCGACTCCTCCCAGGTCCAGTCCACGCAGCCCAGCCGTCCGTCCGGCAGGGAGATGAAGTGGGTGGAGCCGATGACATACTCCGCGCCAGTGACCGGCTCGCCGCGCCACCACTGGTCCAGCTCCACGCCCAGCAGGATGTCCATCCGGCCCTTGTAGCTCTCCCGCAGGCCGCTGATCTCCCGCACGTAGCGCCCCCAGTCCATCCGGATGCTGGGGTCCATGTGCCCGGAGAAGCCGAGGGCGTCAAAGCCCTTCCGGTACGCCGCCTCCGTCATCTCGGCGGGTGTGTTTTTGCCGTCGCAGAGGGTGGTGTGGGTATGGTAGTTTGTCAGCATCAAGGCTCTTCCTCCTGGGGACCTTTACTTTTTATAGCTGAAACAGCGGAAAAAGTAAAGGTAAACGCAGCTTTTCGGCGCCAAAATGTAAAGGCCGGGTGATGGAGAAGCTTTTCCCGTGCCGGGAACCGCCCTCACCCCTCCACCAGCTCCATCAGCTCCTCGCGGCTGAGGCTCGCCAGGGAGGCGTGGTCGCCGGCGAGGATCGAGTCAGCCAGCTCCCGCTTGGACTCCTGGAGCTTGACGATCTTCTCCTCGATGGTGTTCCTGGCGATGAGCTTGTAGACCGAGACGGGCTTCTCCTGGCCGATGCGGTGGGCGCGGTCGGTCGCCTGGTGCTGCACGGCCAGGTTCCACCAGGGGTCGTAGTGGACGACGATATCCGCGCCGACCAGGTTCAGGCCGGTGCCGCCGGCCTTCAGGGAAATAAGGAAGACCGGGGTGTCGTCTCGGTTGAAGCGGTCGGTCATCTCCACCCGCTCCTCCTTGGGCGTCTCGCCGGTGAGGAGCATGTAGGGGATGCCCTCCGCCTTCAGATCCTCCTCGATCAGGGCCAGCATCGAGGTGAACTGGGAGAAGACCAGCACCTTGTGCCCGCCGTCGATGGCGCTGCGCAGCAGGTCCAGCAGCGCCTCCCGCTTGGCGGAGGGGCCCTTATAGTTCTCCACGGTCAGCGAGGGATCGCAGCAGATCTGCCTCAGCCGCGTCAGCTGCGCGAGGACGGCGATGCGGTTCTTCTGGAAATCCTCGGCGTCGGCCTGGGCGAGCATGTCGTGCAGGTGGGCGACCTGCGCGTCGTAGAGCCGGCGCTGCTCGTCCTCGATGGAGACCGGGCGCGTCTCCTCCGTCTTCTCGGGGAGGTCCCGCAGCACGTCGGTTTTCAGCCGGCGGAGGATGAAGGGCCCGACCATCCGACGCAGCCGCCGGGTGGCCTGCTCGTCCCCGGTCTTGACGATGGGGGTCTCCATCTCCCGGCGGAAGGTCTCGTAGGGGTAGAGGAAGCCGGGCATCAGATAGTCGAAGATGGACCACAGCTCGCTGAGGCGGTTCTCCATCGGCGTGCCGGTCAGGGCAAAGCGGTGCTCGGCGTGGAGCGTCTTGACGGCCTTCGCACCGGCGGAGGCGTGATTCTTGATGAACTGCGCCTCGTCGAGGGCCGCGATGTGGAAGCGGAGCTCCTCGTAGATCGGGAAATCCCGCTTGAGCAGGTCGTAGGAGGTGATCAGCAGGTCATACTCCCCGGCCCGCTGGAGCACCGGGCGGCGCTCCGCCTGGGAGCCGGCGATGATGACGCTCCGCAGCTGGGGCGTGAAGCGCTGGCACTCGGCCAGCCAGTTGTACATCAGCGAGGAGGGGCAAACGATGAGGGAGGGCTGCTTCGCGCCGCTCTCCTTCTCGTGGAGGATCAGCGTCAGGAGCTGCACCGTCTTGCCCAGGCCCATGTCGTCGGCCAGCACGCCGCCGAAGCCGTACTGGCAAAGGGTGTTCAGCCAGCGGAAGCCCTGCTCCTGATAGGGGCGCAGGACGTCCTGCAGCGAGGAGGGAACCTCCACGTCCGCCTCGCTGGCGGTTTTGAAGGAGCGGGCCAGGCGGCGGAAGTTCCGGTCCCGGTTGGAGGCGATCTCCTCGTGCTCCTCCAGGAGCTTGTTGAGGTACAGGGCCCGGTAGGCCGGCAGGTGCATCCGGCCCGAGACGAACTCCTTGATCGGCACGTGCGCCGCCCGGAACAGCTCCTCCAGATCCTCCATCTGCTCCCCGGACAGGTCGATCAGATCGCCGGAGGGCAGGCGGTGGTATTTCTTCTTGGCGGCGTAGGCGGCCAGGACGCTGCGCAGCTCCTCCTTCGAGAGCTCGTCGGAGAGCAGCTGCAGGTCGATCAGGTCGCTCTCCAGGGAGACGCCGACCCGCAGCTTCCAGTCCCGCCGGATGTGCAGGCGGGAGAAGGCGTCCGTGGCCAGCACCTCGCCCAGGCGGGAGAGGGCGTCGGTGCCCTCGGTCAGCAGGGCGTAGAGGCTGTCCTCGCCCGCGCCGAGGTGGGCGAGCCCGTCCCCGGCTGGCGGTCCGAAATACTTCAGCACGGCGGCCGAGGCCTTCTCCTCGGCGGCGGGGTCCGAGTAGGCGCTGCCCGCCGGCGAGAGGAGGGGCCGGCTCTTCCCGGCGTAGGACACCTGCGCGTCGCAGGTGACGTCCCCGTCCTGGGCGTCCAGCTGGAAGACGAAGCAGGCCTGGGGCGGCACGTGGGCGGCCAGCTTCTCCGGCTCCCGCTCGGTCAGCGCGCAGCTGCGGCGCATGGCCGGGAGAATGTCCCGGACAAAGCGGGGCAGGGCGTCCCGGCCGATGGCGAAGCGGAAGGAGCCCATGCCCTCGGCGACGTGGCTCAGCGCGAAGAGCAGCTCCGAGTCCGGGCCCTCCCGGCGGATCAGGCGGTTGTCCGACAGGGCGTATACGTTCCGCAGGCCCTCGCACAGGGGCGGGATGTTTCCGCTGACCTGCGCGCCCAGCAGCACCCCCTTCTCCTCCAGCGGGGCGACGGTGACCCTGGGGGAGATCGACCCGGCGGTGAAGGTGACCGGGAGCTGGGACTTGGCCATGTCCGCGGTGCGGTTCTGCATCAGCTCGTAGAAGCTGTCCAGGTTCTTGCCGTTGAGCCGGAGCGTGCCGGGGGAGACCAGCACGCGGCGCGCCTCGCCGGGGTAGAAGCGCACCTGGTCCTGCACCACGTCGCGGAACCAGGCCGCGACGGGCGCGCTCTCGTCCGTGAAGGTCTGGGCGGCGAAGTCGAGGGATGAGCGGGAGCCCAGGGGCAGCTCGCGGCGCGCGTCCTCGGCGCGGAAGAGGGCGCCCAAATCCTTGATCACATAGAGCCGGTCCACCCCGGCGCGCACGTCCACCATCAGGCTGTCCCGCTCCGTGCCCAGCACCCGTGGCACCAGGCGGATGCTCTTCTCCGGCGCCCGCTCCGAGGGGGTGCCGGCACGGTAGGCGTCCAGGAAGACGTCGCCGTCGATGTCCGTGGCGCTGCCGATGGGGCGCTCCTTCAGGCGCTCCCGGGCCTGGTAGAGGAGGGCGAGCACGTGCTCGCAGCAGTGGGGCGCCTTGCCGAGGCTGTTGGAGCGGTAGCAGGCGGTGTTGGCGTAGCACTGCAGGCTCAGCAGCTCACGGCAGTTCATGACCACGGAGGTGTAGTCGTAGGAGCGGCTGGAGCGGAACTGCCCGTTGATGCGCAGCCGGTGCTGCGTCCAGTCCGTCCCCCGGTTGAAGCTCATCTGCAGGGACAGATCGTTTTTCTCCAGGAGCTTTTTGGCCTTCTGGTCGACGGCGGTCGGGACGGCGAGATTCCGGCAGATCATATCCAGATCGAAGAAGGAGCGGACCTCCCGGAAGGGCTCGAGGGGCGAAGCGGCCGCCGCGTCCCCGGCGGAGGCGCGGAAGGGATAGATCACGCCCGCCGCCTTGCCGGCCGCCGGGGTCAGGGCCTGCCCGCCGTACTCCTCCAGCATGCCGTCCGCGCCGACGGTCTGGATGCCGTAGAGCACGGCGGCCATGTGCTTGCACATCTCGCCGGAGGTGGCGTAGGCGCAGGTGCATCCCCCCGCCGCCAGCCGGTCGTTGAGAAAGTGCAGCTCGATAAAATAGTTCTGGGAGCCCCGGACCTGGGCGTGGTAGATCACGGCCTTGCCCGGCTTGGCGGAGAAGGAGACGATCCGCTTCTGCTGGTAGTACTGGATGCCGCGCTGCCAGATGGTGCGGGTGAAGTAGCGCTCAAAGTTCATGCCTGTCCCCTCCTCACGGGAAATGTGGCCCTGTGCGCGGCGTGGGCGGCCCGGAAGACGCGGGTCTCGACGTCCCGGTCCCCGGCGCGCAGCCCGGCGAGCAGAGCGCGAATCTCCCCGCGTCCATCCGCCGGATCCGGCTCGTTCCAGGGCAGCCCCCAGGCGAGCGCCCACCGGCGCAGATCCCGGCGCTCCACACAGTAGAGCGGGCGGATCCGCCGGATCCCGTTTGCCTCCTCGACGGGGGGCAGCGCGCGGAGCCCGCCCTCCTTCAGAAGGGAGGCCATCAGCGTCTCCACCGCGTCGGTCATGCACTCCGGGAGCACCTCCGTCTCCCCGCCGGCGGGCGCGGACAGGGGGAGGCCGACCTCCGCCGCCAGCGCGGCGGTCTCAGCCCCGTCGGCGGAGAAGGTCAGCTCGAAGGGAAAGAGCGTGTGCCTGTGCATCTCCTGCAGGAGCTTCGCCGCCGCGAAGACCGCGCCGTCCATGGCGAGGCGGACGTGGACGCGCTCGCCCTCGGGGATCAGGCCGTAGCGCTGAACCGCCGCGATGAAGGGCTGCCATAGGGTTTTGCGGTAGGCCTTGACGATGGCATGCTCCATCCCCGCGGCCCGCCCCGGCGCGCGCTCCGACATATCCAGCCGCCTCCTTCTCTCCCAGCGCGATTGATACAGACAGATTCATTCCATCATATCGCGGTCAAAAAAACGTGTCAAGTCCCGGCAGGGGTATGAAAAGGGGTCAAAAACAAAAAAATCCCGCCGGAGGACAAAGAAAAACCCCGCGGCATCAACGCTGCGAGGTTTTTCTTTCACGTCTGGGTGAGAAGACTTGAACTTCCGGCCTCCTGAACCCCATTCAGGCACGCTACCAAACTGCGCCACACCCAGTCGTTCCGGGGAACAGAGCTATTATAGCGCAAACCGCGGAAATGTCAAGCCCTTATACAAATCTCAAATAAGTCTGCTATACCGCAGCAGACCGGCCCCTCTGTCGCTGCGGCGACATCTCCCCATCGGAGATGGGGAGATTGGGGTTTAAGTGCAGTTCCTAAAAACCTCCCCAGCTTGCTGGGGAGGAGGACCGCCGCCCTCCGCAGGGCGGCGGTGGAGGGGCCGGTCCGGCGAATGAAGCATTTTATCCTGAAATAACAGAAAAATGGAAGCCGCCCCTCCGGAGACCCGCTCCCAAGCTGTCCGACGATCGTGATTCCCGCACTTGCGCAAACGCTGCTTTCATTGTAAAATAGGGCATTCCAAGGAAGGAGTGGTTTTGCCATGACGCAGCTGGAAAGCCGTCTGTTGGATCTGATGCGGGAGGACTGCCGCCTGCCGCTTGAAAAGCTCGCCGTGATGGCGGGCGCGACGCCGGCGGAGACCGCCGAGGCCGTCGCGGAGCTGGAGCGCAATAAAGTGATTCTGCGCTATGCCCCCGTCGTCAACTGGGACCGGACGGACCGGGATCGGGTGGAGGCCATGATCGAGGTGCGGGTGCAGCCCCAGCGGGAGATGGGCTTCGACGCGGTGGCCCGCCGCATCTACCAGTTCGACGAGGTGAAGAGCGTCTACCTGATGAGCGGCGCCTACGACCTGCTGGTGCTGGTGGAGGCCCGGACGCTGAAGGAGCTGGCCCTCTTCGTCTCCGAGAAGCTCTCGACCCTGGACACCGTGACCGGCACCTCCACCTCCTTCGTGCTGAAGCGCTACAAGGAAGACGGCGTGGTCTTCGAGGACGAGCACAACGACGGACGGCTGGTGATTTCCGCATGAACTACGAGCGCTTTCTGAACCCTGCCATCGCCGCCGTGCCTCCCAGCGGCATCCGCCGCTTTTTCGACATGGCGTCCTCCATGAAGGGCACCATCTCCCTGGGCGTGGGCGAGCCGGACTTTGTCACGCCCTACCATATCCGGGACGCGGCCATCACGAGTCTTTTGCGCGGGGAGACCTCCTACACCGCGAACCGCGGCATGCCGGAGCTGCGCGAGGAGATCGCCCGCTACCTCGAGGGCCGCTTCGGCGTCGGCTACGACCCCGCGACCGAGATCGTGGTCACCGTGGGCGCCAGCGAAGCCATCGACACCGCCCTGCGGATCATCACCGGCCCCGGGGACGAGATCCTGGTGCCCGAGCCCAGCTACGTGAGCTACAGCCCCAGCGTGATCTTTGCTGGGGGAACACCAGTTCCGATCGTGACCACCCGGGAGACGGACTTCCGCCTGACCGCGGAGGCGGTGCGCGCCGCCGTCACCCCCCGCACGAAGGCGCTGATCCTGCCCTACCCGAACAACCCGACCGGCGCGATCCTGGAGAAGGACGAGCTGGAGGCCATCGCCCGGGTGGTGGCGGAGACCGGCATCCTCGTCCTCGCCGACGAGATCTACGGGGAGCTGACCTACGGCGGGCGGCAGCACGTCTCCTTCGTGTCCATCCCGGGGATGAAGGAGCGGACGATCCTCATCAACTGCCTGAGCAAGTCCTTCGCCATGACGGGCTGGCGCGTGGGCTACGCCTGCGGCCCGGCCCCGCTGATGGACGTGCTCAACAAGGTGCACCAGTACGCGATCCTCTGCGCGCCCCGGCCCAGCCAGGCGGCCGCGCTGGAGGCCCTGCGCCGGGGCCGGGAGGACAACTACGCCGACGTGCGCAAAATGCGGGACGCCTACGACGCCCGCCGCCGCCTGATGGTGGACGGCTTCCGGGCCATGGGCCTGGACTGCTTCGAGCCCCTGGGGGCCTTCTACGTCTTCCCCTGCATCGCCTCCACCGGCCTGAGCAGCGAGGAGTTCTGCCAGCGTCTGCTGCGCGAGAAGAACGTGGCCTGCGTCCCCGGCACCGCCTTCGCCCCCAGCGGCGAGGGCTATATCCGCTGCTCCTACGCCACCGCCATCGAGAAACTGAACATCGCGCTGGAGCGGATGTCCGCGTTTGTGAAGGAGATTCGGGGATGAGCGAAAACCGTACCGTCGGCATGATCTCCCTGGGCTGCAACAAGAACCGGGTGGACTCGGAGATCGCCCTGGGCCTGATGCGGGAGCACGGCTGGACCGTCACGCCGGAGCCGGGCGAGGCCGAGGTGCTGATCGTCAACACCTGCGGCTTCATCGGGCCGGCCAAGGAGGAGTCCATCGACGCCATCCTGGAGATGGCGGACTTCAAGCGGCGCGGCCGCTGCCGGCTGCTGGTGGTGACGGGCTGCCTGGCCCAGCGCTACGGCCAGGAGCTCCTCGACGAGATGCCAGAGATCGACCTGCTGCTGGGCGTCAACCAGTATCCGCGCCTGCCGGAGCTGGTGGAGGAGGCCCTGCGCGCGCCGCAGGTGGTCCGCACGCCCTGGTGCGCCGACACGCTCGGCTATTTTGAGCACGACCGCGTGCTGACCACGCCGGGCTACTCGGCCTATGTCCGCATCGGGGAGGGCTGCTCGAACCGCTGCGCCTTCTGCGCGATTCCGCTGATCCGGGGGAAATACCGCTCGCGGGATCGGAAGGCGATCCTCGCCGAGGGACAGGCCCTGGCGAAGCAGGGCGTGCGGGAGCACATCCTCGTCGCTCAGGACACGACCCGCTGGGGCACCGACGGCGGACAGCACAGCCGCCTGCACGAGCTCCTGCGGGACTACGCCGCGATCCCCGGGGTGGACTGGCTGCGCGTCCTCTACTGCTACCCGGACGAGACCAGCGAGGCGCTGCTGGACGTGATCGCCGGGACGCCCAATATCTGCAGCTATCTCGATCTGCCCTTCCAGCACATCAACGACGACATTCTCCGCCGGATGCGCCGCCGCGGGGACTCCGGCGACATCCGCCGCTGCGTCCGCCTGGCGAAGGAGCGGGGGCTGACCCTGCGCACCTCGCTGATCGTCGGCTTCCCCGGTGAGACGGAGGCGCAGTTCCAGGAGCTGCTGGACTTCCTCGCCGAGGCCCGCATCGACCGGGTCGGCGCCTTTGCCTTCTCCCCGGAGGAGGGGACGCCCGCCGCTGAGATGCCGGACCAGATCCCGGAGGAGGTCAAGCAGGAGCGCCTCGACCGGCTGATGAAGCTGCAGAACCGGATCGCCCGGGAGGAGAACGAGAAGCGCGTCGGCCAGACCGTCCGCGTGCTGGTGACCGCGGAGCCCGGCCCCACCGGCTCGGCCTACGGCCGCAGCGAGGCGGAGGTGCCCGAGAGCGACGGGGAGATCCTGTTCGAGGCCATGAGCCGGATCTGTGAGGGCGATTTCGTGAACGTGCGCCTGCTCAGCGCGGGCGCGTATGATATGGCGGGGGTGCAGGTATGAATCTCCCGAACAAGCTCTCCCTCCTGCGGGTGGCCCTGGTGCCCGTGATGGTGGGGCTGTGCTATCTCCCGGGCCGCGCCGGGGCCTGGAGCGCGGGGGCGGTCTTCGCCCTGGCCTCCTTCACCGACTATCTGGACGGCCATCTGGCCCGCTCGCGGAACCTGATCACGGATTTCGGCAAGTTCATCGACCCCCTGGCCGACAAGCTCCTCGTCCTCTCCGCGATGATCATGCTCGTGCACACGGGGCAGCTCCCGGCCTTTGTGCCGGTGATCGTCCTGGCCCGCGAGCTGGCGGTGGACGGGCTGCGGATGATGGCCGCCGGAAAGGGCCAGGTCATCGCCGCCGGAAAGCTCGGGAAGCTCAAGACCGTCTCCCAGATGGCGCTGATCCTGCTGCTGTTCTTCACCCAGTGGCAGGCCGGCAGCAACTGGTTCACCGTCCTCCTCTGCGCGTGGGTGGCGGTGATCACCCTCTGGAGCGGAGTGGATTACTTCAGGCGGAACCTCGCCGTGCTGCGGGACCGCCCGGAAGCCTGACGGATCGGAGGGATTGCATTGACCGGTCAAACCTTGCGGCGGCTCGCCTGCGGCCTCCTGTGCCTGCTGCTCGCCGCGCCGGCGCTGACCCGCGCCGACAGCATCGTCACCATCAACCGCGGCGGCGCGGCCCAGGCCACCGAAGCCCCCGCCGGGGAGGCGGAGCAGCTTGCGGAGGAGATCGGGGCCGCCGAGCCGGAGGCGGCTCCTGCGGAGACCGCCGCCCCCGCCGCGCCGGACGTCAGCCTCTCCGCCCTTCGGGGCTACGACAGCCAGCTAGGCTATGTCTATGTCACCCTCGGGCGCTATCCGCAGACCGCCGAGGGCGGCGTGGAGCCGATCCTCTGGCGGGTGCTGTCCGTGGAGGAGGGCCATCGGGCCTATCTGCTCAGCGAGTACATCCTCTTCGCGCGGTGCATGCACGCGAACCTGAAGGAGTACCGCGACACGCTGAAGGGGGATTTCGGCGGCACGGACCTGTGCGCCTATCTGAACACCACCTTCGCGGAGGAGGCCTTCACCGAGGCGGAGCGCGCCGCGCTGACGCCGCTGGAGAACGTCGGCCTGGTCTTCCTGATCAGCGACGAGGACGCCAACAACCGCCAGCTCGGCCTGGGCAAGCAGTCCAGCACCAAGCCCGGCCCCGGCATGCGGGCCTGGGGCACCGAGTGGGCCATCGAGAACAACGGCTTCGACCCGGCGGTGTATACCAAGCGGAAGGAGAAGCTGGTGGGCTCCTCCAACAAGCCCATGCCGCTGCAGGAGCTGCGCCTCTTCGTCTACTCCGGCGCCCGGGGCGGCTCCAGCAGCCCCTACTGGACCCGCAGCCAGGCAGGCGTGGACAAGCGCCACGCGCGCTGCACCAAGGTGGACGGCTCCCTCGGCCACATCGAGGTGGGCCGGGACAACGAGGGCGTCCGCCCGGCGGTCTACCTCGATCTCGTCCGCGCCGCGATCCTGAGCGGCAGCGGCACCATGGAGGACCCCTACGTCGTCGGGTCAAGGTAATTGTTCCACGTGGAACAATTTGAACCGTCAATGAAAACCGTCGCCGGTCACAAGCCGACGACGGTTTTTGTCTAAAAAATGGGTAATGTCAGAAGACCAGCCCCTCTGTCGCTGCGGCGACATCTCCCCATCAAAGATGGGGAGATAGGGCTGAAGTAAAGCATCCAAAAACCTCCCCAGCTTGCTGGGGAGGGGGACCGCCGCCCTCCGTGGGGCGGCGGTGGAAGGGCCGGTCTGGCAGATGAAGCACTTAAATCTGAGATAAGGATAAGTCTGCTGCATGCAAGGAACCGGCCCCTCTGTCGCTGCGGCGACATCTCCCCATCAAAGATGGGGAGATAGGGCTGAAGTAAAGCATCCAAAAACCTCCCCAGCTTGCTGGGGAGGGGGACCGCCGCCCTCCGTGGGGCGGCGGTGGAAGGGCCGGTCTGGCAGATGAAGCACTTAAATCTGAGATAAG
>CAMVAJ010000064.1 GCA_947165425.1 uncultured Clostridia bacterium | reverse complement strand
CGCCGAAGGGCATCTCGCGCATGAGGTAGTAGCGCAGGGCGTCCACGCCGTAGCGGGCCACGATGGGCTGGGGATAAACGATGTTGCCCTTGGATTTGCTCATCTTGTCGTTGCCGAAGAGCAGCCAGCCGTGGGCAAACACCTGCTTGGGCAGGGGCAGCCCCAGGGCGTGCAGCATGATCGGCCAGTAGATGGTGTGGAAGCGCACGATCTCCTTGCCCACCAGATGGACGTCCGCCGGCCAGTACTTCCGGAACAGCTCGTCGTGCTCCGTGCCGTAGCCCAGGGCGGTGATGTAGTTGGAGAGCGCGTCGATCCACACATACACCACGTGCTTCTCGTCGAAGTCCACCGGCACGCCCCACTTGAAGCTGGTCCGGGAGACGCACAGATCCTGCAGGCCGGGCTTTAGGAAATTGTTGATCATCTCGTTCGCCCGCTTGACCGGCTGGATGAAGTCGGGGTGGGTCTCGATGTAGTCGATCAGCCAGTCCTGATACTTGCTCATGCGGAAGAAGTAGCTCTCCTCCTGCATGGCCTCCACCGGGCGGCCGCAGTCCGGGCAGCACTTCACGCCGTCCTTCTCCACCACCTGGGTGGGGGTCCAGAAGGACTCGCAGGGCGTGCAGTAGAGCCCCTCGTAGGCGCTCTTGTAGATATCGCCCTGGTCGTAGAACTGGCGGAAGATCTTCTGCACGATCTTCATGTGCCGGTCCTGGGTGGTGCGGATGAAATCATCGTACTCGATGTTCATCAGCTTCCACAGCTCCTGGGTGTTGGCCACGATCTCGTCCACGTACTCCTGCGGCGTCACGCCCTTCTCGGCGGCCTTGCGCTCGATCTTCTGGCCGTGCTCGTCGGTGCCGGTGAGGAAGTAGGTGTCGTACCCCTGCATCTTCTTGAACCGGGTCATGGTGTCCGCGGCCACGGTGGTGTAGGTGTGGCCGACGTGCATGTTGCCCGAGGGGTAGTAGATCGGGGTCGTGATGTAGTAGGTCTTTCGGTTCTCGCTCACGGGGATCTCCTCCTGTCTTGTGCGGCGGGAGGTTTTTGCAGACAAAAGCCCCCGCGCCTTGTGTTTGGCGCAGGGGCGTAATTTTGCAACAAAATACGCGGTACCACCCTGTTTTGGTCACTCGTCATGCGGCTAACGGCGCGGCCCGTCCCGGGCTCAGCGTTCCAATCCGGAACAGCGCCTCACCCGGGAAGCTCCGGGGCCATGTTCCCGCGCGCGCTGCGGCCGCCTCTCACCCTCCGCGGCTCTCTTTGCGCCCGCCTGCGCGGTACTCTCCCCCTCACAGCCTGTGCCGTCATTATAGGGAAAACCTTTCGGGATGTCAAGGTATTTGTTATGGAAACCTCAGTCCCCCACCTTGATCCAGTCGAGCTTCAGCGTCTCCGTCGGGAAGTCCTCGAAGCACTCCTTCCGGAGCTGCTCGTACTCCTCCGCGGAGATGGCGTCCCCACGGCTGTCCTCGGCGGTGACCGTCTCGCCGCCGTCGTCGGTGAACTCGACGGTCTTTGAGGCGAGGGTGGTCCACGCCGCCCCGCCCTCATAGAGGCAGAGAGCCTTGAGCGTATAGATCGCCCGCGCGGCCCCGTCGCGCATCACATCCTCGCAGGGGTAGAAATACATCTCCAGCATGGGTTCATAGATGCAGGGCAGCTCATCCCGCACGATCTCCGGCCAGTCGTCCGGCCCCTCAACCACCGGCGTGTCCGCGAAGCAGTCCGTGATCGCCGTGCCGGCCGCGTTCACCTCCCAGAGATGGCCGTAGGTATACATGCCGCTCCCCTGGGTCGAGGCGGCGATCACCTCGAGCCGCCCGTTGTGGTCCAGGTCGGTGAAGGCGTAGAACCAGGGCTCCGCGTAGGCGTCGAAGGCCCACTGCTCACGGTTCGCCTCGAGCAGCGCCCGCTGCTTCTCCTCCTGGATCGGCGGGTAGACCTTTCCGAACAGACCGACCGGCTCCCAGTAGGGATCCTGGTAGGCCGCCACGCTCAGGCCGTTCGCGGTCACGTAGGCCTCGAGGGTGACCCGCCGGGCGTTCTTCAGCGGCTCGCCGTCGCCGTCCGCGGCCCCGTACATCGCCTCCAGCAGGTCGTCGTCGCCGTCCGCGAAGCGCTTGATGTCCCGGTCATAGTCTTCGCCGTCCCCGGCGAACTCCGCGCTGACGACCTTCCAGCCGTCCCCCTGGGCCTCCAGCTGCATCACGCCGGGCAGCTCCCCGCCCGAGTTGCACACCAGCACATCGCCCTGCAGAACGTAGCAGAACGTCCAGAAGTTGCCGTAGACGGTCTCGTGCGTGTCGTCCGCCTCCCGCTCGTACACGATCACGGGCGTGGGGACGCATACGCCGCCCTCCGCCAGCCAGTACCCGTCCATGATCCCGCTCTCCTGCATATAGGCGATCACGGCGGCCTCCACGGGGTCGTCCCCGGTGTAGGCATAGGCGGGCAGCGGAATGTCGCTCACGGGCTCCTCCGTCTCCGCCGCCGCGGACACCGCGACGAGGGCCAGCGCCAGGGCCAGGATCATTGTCAGCCATTTCTTCACTTGTCATTTCCTCCTTGGAATGCGATCGGAGCCTTAACCGGCTCCATCTGTTCATACGAATGAGTTTGGGGGATTGTTCCCGCACAATTGTAAACTGTTGATGAAACCATATTTTACCAGCTCGCGGCGCGCCATCTGAAAACCTCCCCAGCTTGCTGGGGAGGGGGACCGCCGCCCTCCGTGGGGCGGCGGTGGAAGGGCTGGTCTGACTGATGGATGAAAAAACTCCGTTTTTTCAATGTTAATTTGCTCAGATCGGATTCAGGCACAGCTCCGCGATCTCCGCGGCGCTGCGCACGCGCAGGGGGCAGTCGGCGTCCGTGAAGCGGGCCTCGGGGTCGAAGAGCATGCCCAGCGTCCCGGCGTTCTCGCCGGCCTGGGTGTCCAGGAGGCGGTCGCCGATCATCACGGCGCGCGCCGGGTCGATCCCGTGGCGCTCCAGCAGCACCCGCACCGAGGTCGGGTCCGGCTTGCGGGGCAGGCCGTCCTCCGCCGTCACCAGGTCGGTGAAGCTGGGCAGCAGGCCCTTCGCCTCCAGTGCCGCCCGCGCCGTCGGCCCCCGGTGGGTCACCAGAAAGTGCCGTCCGCCCCGCGCCCGCAGGGCGCGCAGGGTCTCCGACATGCCCGGCATCAGGGGATAGTCCGCCGGATCGACCCTGGCCTCCTCCGCGCGGTAGGCCGCGGCCAGGGTCTCCAGCGCCAGGCCGAAGCGGGCCGCCAGCGTCCGCACGCAGTGGCCGAAGCTCTCCTTCATCAGCGGGTGGCAGGCCTCCGGGCTGATCTGCGCGCCCAGGGCCGCGCAGGCGTCGGCCATGGCCCGCTCCATCAGCGGATAGGTGTCGAAGAGCGTCCCGTCAAAATCCCAGAAAAAAGCGTCCACCCGCGGCTCGGCCAGGGCCAGCCGCCGCGCCACCGGCGCGTCCGCCGGGCAGAAGGGCAGCGGGAGCAGCGCCCGGGGCGCGGCGAAGCGCGCGTCCTCATGCTCCGTCAGGACCGGGAGCGCCGCCGTCTCCGCCGTCAGAAAGGTGAAGCGGATGCCGCCCTCCTCCGCCTCCCAGACCGGCCTCACCGCCGAGATCGGCAGGCGCAGCTCCTCCTCCAGCTCCCGCCGCAGGCAGGCCGCCGCGTCCTCCCCCGGCTCCCGCTTGCCGCCCGGGAACTCCCAGAGGTGGGCGTTGCGCCGCCCCTCCCCGCGCCGGCAGACCAGGATCTGGCCCTCGCCGTCGCGGACGATGCCCGCGGAAACCTCGGTCATGGGGCCGCCTCCTGGTCGGAGGGGAAGAGCTGGATAAAGGTGTTGTAGTGGTCCGGGGTGTAGAATACCAGGCCGTCGTTGGAAAAGACGACCCGCTCCACGCCCCGGCTCCCGCCGGTGTAGTTGCAGTCGCACTCCGTGTAGCGCCGCCCCTTGGCCTTGGGCAGCTGACCCTCATAGTTGCCGAAATAGTCCCCGCCGATGGACTTCCCCGGCGCGTAGCGCGACAGGTCGCCGCCGGGCCAGCCCAGGGCCTGGGCCTCCTTCTTGGTGATAAAGTTGTCCGGCAGCGTGAAGTCGTGGCTGAACAACCAG
Source organism: uncultured Clostridia bacterium (assembly GCA_947165425.1). Classification (GTDB taxonomy): domain Bacteria; phylum Bacillota; class Clostridia; order Christensenellales; family Aristaeellaceae; genus RUG11272. Next base: position 8,788 of record CAMVAJ010000064.1, on the reverse strand, counting down.
TCCGCGATGGCCTGGGGCTCGATGATCGGGCCCTCCGGCACCGGGCTGGGCGTGACCCGCCCCGGGGCCGCTGTGGGCGTCGGGCTGGCGGTGGGCGTGGCCGTCGGGGCCGCGCTGCCCTTCGCGGTGGGCTTCGGCGTCTTCTTGGGCTTGGGGCTCGGGGTCGTCTTGCGCCGCCCGGCGACGAGGCGGGCGTCCTCCGGCAGGCTCTGCGTGAGGACGCTCCCCTCCGCCAGCACGGGCCGGAGCGCCCCGGCCAGCTGATCCCCAAAGCCCGCCAGCAGCGCGAACACGGCCAGCAGGGCCAGCAGCGCCCGCAGACGCGGTCGGCGGTTCTCGTTCGGTCTCATGGTCTTCCCTCCGTCGGTTCGTCTCGGATTCACACCACCGCCGCGATCAGATTCTTGTAGAAATCCACCGCGCCGGGGAGGCAGTTCGTCTCGATATTCTCGTTCAGGCCGTGCATGCCCTTCATCTGCTCCGGGCCGTAGACCACCGGGGCGAAGCGCACCACGCTGTCGCAGATCTCCTGGTAGAAGCGGGCGTCCGTCGCGCCGGTCATGACATAGGGGCTCCCCGCGCAGCCGGGGAAGGTCTCGGCAATCACCCGCTGCACCCGCCGGAAGGGCTCGCCGTCGATATCCGTCGCCGCGGTGTAGTCGCTAGCGGAGAGCACCTCCATGTCCACACCGTGCTTCGCCGCCCTCTCCCGGATCAGCGCCAGGCTCTCCGCCATGCCCTGGTGCGGGATGAAGCGCATGTTGGCGCTGACCGTGGCCCGCTGCGGCATGACATTGCAGGCGTCGGAGCCGGAGGCCATCGTGAAGGCGATGGTCGTGCGGATCATGGCGCCGGCCTGAGCGCTGATGGCCGGCAGCACCCGGAGCAGCACCGGCTTGAACAGCCAAAGGTTGGAGAAGACGAGCTTCAGCGGGAAGGAGGCGTAGGGCGCCAGGGTGCGGAACATGGCCGCCACCTCCGGCGGCATGCGCCGGCGGAAAACCGGATGCGTCTCCACGTCGTGGACGAAGGCCGCCAGGCGCGCGATCGGGGAGTGGGCCTGGGGCGCGCTGGCGTGGCCGCCCGTGGAGGAGGCGGAGAAGCGCACGTCCGCCTTCCCCTTCTCGAAGACGCCCACCATCGCGAAGTTCCCGTGGATGCCGCCCACCGGCTCGGTGATGATGCCGCCGCCCTCGTCGCAGACCAGCCAGGGCCGGACGCCCCGGCGCTTCAGCTCGGCCACCAGCTTCGGGCAGCCGTCGCCGCCCCACTCCTCCGTGCAGGAGGAGGAGAGCCAGACGTCGTTGGGCGGCGTGTAGCCCGCCGCCAGCAGCTCCTCCACCGCCTGGAAGAAGGCCATGACGGAGCATTTCGTGTCCGAGGCGCCCCGGCCCCAGACCTTGCCCTCGGCGATGTCCCCGGAGAAAGGCCCGTGCAGCCACTCGCCCTCGGCGGGCACCACGTCCTGGTGGCTCATGAGCACCAGCGGCTTCTCATCGGAGAGGCCTTTCCAATGGTACAGCAGGCTGCCGTCGATCTCCGTCTTCTCGAGTCTCTGGTGCACCAGGGGGAAGAGCTCCTCCAGCACCCGGTGGAAGGCCAGGAATTTCTCCCGCTGGTCCACGCCGGGGACCGAGACCGTCTCGCACCGGATCATCCGGGAGAGCTTGGCCGCGTAGGCCTCCGTGCGGGCGGGATCCGGGTTGGGGACATAGGTCGACTTCTTCCCCGGGATCAGGAGCGTGTGCGCCACCGCGGCCAGCAGCGCCAGCAGGAGCAGGCCCAGGCAGCCCAGCAGGATCCAGAGCGCAATCATCTCCTGTCCGCCCCCCTGTTCCCCCGGCGGTAGGCGAGATAGCTCAGGCCGATCGCGATCGCGCCGCTGGGGATGATCATCATGCTGGTGGAGCCCGTGAGCGACGGCACCAGCGTGAACAGCACCGTCATCACGCCCAGCGGAATCAGCGCGAGGATGGGCGATTTGCGGTAATACTTCCAGGCCATGGCCCCGAAGAGCGCGGGCACCACGTTGTCGAAGGCGGGCGCGAGGACGGGGCTCTCCAGCACCGGCTGCAGGGGGATCATCAGCGCGACGCCCAGGGCCAGCACCAGGATCGTCACCAGCGAGGAGGTGGCGATGGAGAGGGTGGAGATCACCTCGTTCTCCGCCGTCCCGGACTTGGCCCCCGTCAGTTCCTTGGCGTTGACCGCGCAGGGAATCTTCATATTAATCAGGTTCCCGGTGATGAAGGCCAGATAGCTGCCGCCCGCGCCGAGCATCGGCGTGTAGACCAGGAACTCCACGACGCTGGAGATCGTCCAGACCAGCCCCACGGAGAGGAAGCCCCGGGCCACCGCCCCCAGGTCCGGCGCGGTGCCGAGGATCAGCCCGATCGCGAAGGGCGCGCCGACGAGCAGCACCAGCGTGACCACCGAGACGAGCCGCCCCAGGCGGTGCGTGGTTTTCAGATAGGATTCATAGGCCTGCCGGTCCATGTTCATGCTCTCCTCTCCCCTCTCAGTGTCCGATCAGCACCGCCGCCAGCATGCCGATCAGCATGCTGCCCGCGATGGAGAAGCTCTCCAGCCAGGCCATGCCCTTCCTCTCCGACAGCCAGGTGAACACCGCCATGGCGAGGGCCGCGGCCAGCGCTACCGCCAGCGGCGTCCAGCTGCCGGTGAAGGTGAACAGGCCGTTGCCAGAGATCAGCCCGCCGAGATAGCTGCCCAGGTAGGCGCTCACCATGCCGATGAACATGGCGGACATGGCCTGGTCGCCGAAGCCGCCCTGCTTCCCGGCCTTCTCCCCCCGGGCGGGGCCGTCGCTGCGCAGCCTGTCCGTGTATTTCCGGTTGAAGAGGGCCGAGAGCACCATGCCCCAGATGATGCAGACGCTCATCAGCAGCGCGATGGTCGGGAAGGCCTGGGTCGTCATCTCCCCCGCGGAGAGGCTGATGCCCAGCTGCTCCGCCGCCGCGTCCGCCACCTGCGTCTCATAGTGCAGCGCACCGATGACCGACAGCCGCAGCCAGGGCCACGGCACGCCGAGGCTCCCGCTCAGGGCCAGCACGCCCAGCAGGATCCCGACGCTGGGCAGGACGGAGAAGGTGGCGCTGGAGGTGACCGCCCGCTTCATCTTCACCGTGTCCATGCCGAGGGCCTTGCCGATGCGCCAGGCCCGCACCAGGAACACAATGCACACCGCCGCGATGAACGCCACGATCAGGCCGCAGATCAAGTAGATCCCACCGCCGTTGAGCTGCTGAATCACGCTCATTTCACACACCTCACTGTTCTCAGGGTTTTCAGATACGCTTTCCGCTCCGGGGAGATCCGATAGCTCTCCACCGCCTTCTGGATCGCCTTGTTGTGCGTCCAGGGGGCGAGCCTGCGCTCCTCCAGCAGCGGCAGCGCCGCCTCGTACCGCGCCGCCAGCGCGGTCGCCACATACCAGGCCACCATCATATTGACATAGTACTCCTCGCTCCGGACCGCGGCGACCAGCTGCAGGCAGGCGGGGTCAAAGTCCTCGCCCAGAAAGTGGTCCATCAGCGTCTTGATGGCGAAGCGGACGGTATAGGTCCGCCCGGAGGCGAGCCAGGCCTCGGCGCGCCCCCGCAGCTCCGCCCGGTGTCTCCGGAAAGCCTTCGGGATCATCTGGTCGCAGGTCGCCCAGTTGTCCACGTGGGGCAGGAAGGCCTCCAGCGCCGCCACGCAGGCGGCGTAATCCCGCATCTCCGAGATCAGGAAGGCGTGCAGCTGGTTCTCCTCGAAATAGCCGTGGGGCAGCTCCGACAGGAAGGCCGCCGCGTCCGGCCCGCGCCCCAGCTCCTTCGCCATGCGCCGCAGCGCCGGCGTGCGCACACCGAGGATCGTCTCCGGCCTCACCGTCGGGATCGTCCGGATCTGCAGCGCCCGGTAACCCTCGTCCCGCTGCGCGTACAGCGCCGCCCGAATCCGCTCCCTGACCGCGTCGTCCATCCGCTCCTCACCTCTCTCCGTGGTAAAATATAGGAGTCTGAGGGCTGGTTGTCAATGGCTGGGGGCTGTTTTCGGGGCCGCGCGGGCGGAATCCCGGCGGAAAGAAGAAAAAGCCCTCTCCGGTCGGCCGGGGAGGGCGGAAGAAATCACGGAATTCGGAGGCGGTCTCAGCCCTTCACGGCGCCGGCGACCATGCCCTTGATGATCTGGTTGGAGAAGGCGAAGTAGAGCACCACAATCGGGCTCATGGTGATCAGCATGGCGGTCATCTGCAGCGGGTAGTCCGAGCCGAACTGGCCCTTGAACTGGGTCAGCGCCAGCGGCACGGTCTGCAGATGCACGTTCTGGATCAGGCACAGGGCGAAGGAGAACTCGTTCCAGCAGCTGAACACCTGGATGATCGCCACCGTCACCAGGATCGGGCGGCACATGGGCATGATGATGGACCACAGCGTCCGGGAGAAGGACGACCCGTCGATGGCCGCCGCCTCCTCCAGGGAGACCGGGATCCCCTTCACATAGCCCTCCACCAGGAAGATGCCCATCGGCAGGCCGAAGGCGATGTAGGGGAAGAGCAGGGTGTACCACTGGTTATGCATGCCCAGGTTGCGGAAAAGCACGTACATGGGCACCAGCAGGGAGTGGATCGGGATCAGCATGCCCATCAGGAACATCACGTAGAGCGGGCGGTTCAGCTTGAAGCGGATGCGGGAGAGGATATAGCCCACGATGAAGGAGAAGAGCACGATGCACACGATGCTGATGACCGTGGTGCGGCAGGAGTTCCACATCGACTCCGCCAGATGGTAGTCCGGGTTGCCCAGGATGTCCTTATAGTTTTGCAGCGTCGCGGTGCCCCACGGGATGGAGATCACGTCCGCGTTGAACTGCCGCTTGAGCTTCAGGGAGGAGTAGCCCATCCACACCAGCGGGAAGATGCAGCTGAGCGAGAAAACCCAGAGCACAATGTTGATCAGGACCTTGCCCACATAGTAGCCCGCTCCTCTGCCGGGCTTTTTGCCTGCGGGCGTGAAATTGGAGGCCGCCGCCTTTTTGACTGTCGTCATCGCTTACTCCTCCAATCCGCGCGTCATGCGGTTCACCAGCAGCCGGCTGCCGCCGATGACCAGGAGAGACAGGACAAAGATTCCGATGGAGATCGCGCTGCCGTAGCCCATGTTGGACTGCTGGAAGGAGACCGTGTAGCCGTAGAGGGCCATCACGTAGCTCGCGTAGCCCGGGCCGCCGGCCGTCATGGTCCAGATGGAGTCGAAGGCCTTCATGTTGCCGGCCACGCACAGCGTCAGGCAGACCAGCATGGTCGAGCGGATCATCGGGAGCGTGATGTGGATCGCGGTCTGGAAACCGTTGGCCCCGTCGATCTCCGCCGACTCGAAGATCTGCTGGTCGATGCCCGCGATGGCGGAGAAAAGGATGACCATGTAGTAGCCGATGAACTGCCAGATCAGCGGGATGGAGACATAGAGCATGACATGCGACGAGTCGCCCAGCCACGCCTGCTTCGTGCCGCCCAGCACGTTGACCACAAACCAGTTCAGCAGACCGTACTTGGAGTGGAAGATGATGGACCAGATCAGGCCGATGCAGACGGCGGAGATGGTGCTCGGGAAGAAGCCGAAGGTGCGGTGCACCGCCTTGCCCACCGCCAGCTTGGAGTTGGCGAAGAGCACCAGCACGAAGGCCAGGCCGATCTGTCCGATGATGCAGGCCACCACCAGGTAGATGTTGTTGCCGAAGGACTGCCAGAAGATCGGGTCGGCGATCAGCTGCTTGTAGTTGGTCAGGCCATTGTAGGTGGCGGTATAGATGGACTGGCCGTTTTTCCACTCGAAGAAGCTGAAGTAGAGCGCGGTCAGCAGCGGCACAAACACCGAGAAGATGAACAGCGCCACAGGGATCAGCAGATAGAGCACCACAACCCATCGCCTTGGCTTGACGGATTGAAGCATGGCCTTCACTCCTTTTCGTGTTGATACAGCATATCCGCCTGCTTCCGCGTCTGAACGCGGGCTCGTGTTCAGACGCGGAAGCGGGCGCCCGGAGAAAGCGCGAGGCCCGCCCCACGGGCGAGCCTCGCCGTTCCCGCCCTCCGGGGCATCGGCGCGCACGCCGATGCCGGGGAGGACAGGTCAGAGATCAATAGTTGGCCTCGTAGGCAGCCTGGGTGTCGGCGGCAACCTGCTCGGGCTCCATCTCGCCGTTGAGCATGGCCTGCACCTCGGTGTTGAACACATCCCACACCGCGGAGGAGATATAGGAGTCATAGATTTCGCAGGTGCTGGTGTCCACATAGGACCAGTTGTAGAAGGCCGCGGTGATGGCGTCGAACTTGGACAGGTCGACGTCGCCGGCGGAGGTCAGGCCGCCCAGGGCGTAGTTCTCAGCCACGAAGGTGGAGAAGGCGGGGCCAGTCAGCTCCTGCGCCAGGTCGATAGCGGCAGCCAGCTTGTCGGGGTCCTCGGCAACCTTGGGGTTGATGGCCACGGCATAGCCCAGGCCGATGTTCTGGGAGTCGGGGGCGAAGGTGGCGTCGGCGGGCTGGGGCAGCACGGCGAAGCCGATGTTGTTGAACTTCTCCTCGTTGGTGTCCTTCAGGACCTGCCAGATGTAGGCTTCGTCCCAGTTGCCGCCGATCATGGCCGCGGCGTCGCCGGAGATGAAGTACTCACGGGCGTCCTCGTTGGTGACCACGTTGAAGTCGTCGTTGAAGATCTTGGTCTCGTTGAAGAGGTGCTTGGTCTCCTTCAGCGCCGCCACAAAGGCCTCGTCGGTGAAGGCCGCGCCGCTCTTGGCGATCAGGCTGGCGAACCAGTCGGGACCGGTGTAGCGGTTGCCCAGGGTGGAGATGAAATCGGAGTTCATCTGCCACTTGCCGCCATTGCCGAAGGCGATGGCGTCAATGCCCTTGCCGGAGAAGTACTCAGCCGCCTGCTCGACTTCCTCCCAGGTGCCCGGGAAGGTCTCGAAGCCGGCCTCAGCCCACATCGCCTTGTCGTAGATGACCACGGTGCAGGTGCCGCCGGTCAGAACCGGGTAGCCGTAGATCTTGCCGTCCACGGTGAAGGGGGTGAAGTACGCGGTGTTGTAATCGGCGTAGTAGGGGGACGCCTTGATGATCTCGGTCAGATCCAGCGCGTTCTTGTCCGCCCAGGCGATGGTGTTCATGCCCTGAAGCAGATAGACGTCCGGCAGATCCTGAGCGCCGGCATACTGGGCGATGGTGGTCTTGTACTCGGCGTTGGCCAGGACGTTCTCCTCCAGGGTGATCTCCGGATGAGCGGCCTTCCAGGCAGCCAGCGTGGTACGGAAGCCGTCGGAGCCGCCGTTGCCCTCGGACTCCTCGGAAGTGGAGAAGTGCATGATCTTCAGGGTGCCCTTGTAGGCCAGCTCGGTGGCGGCCACAGGGGTAGCGGCGAAGGCAGCGACACTGGTCAGCACCAACGCCAGGGTCAGAAACAGAGCCGTGAGCTTCTTCATGAGAAGATTCCTCCTGTTTTGTTTTTTCCGCGTGGGCGGATATATTTTCTCAGGCGTTTGACCGCCAAAGAAAGCGAACCGGCGGGGCTGAACCCGGAAAGGTGAAAACCGGCGGGGTCAATTTCATTTAGCTAAATGGATCGCGCCGTCCCAGGCTGGAACGGCCTGCCAGTTTTGTCATATTTGAGTTCATTTCCTGCCATCAAGCTCATTTTATCACAATGATAAGCCCTTGTCTACCCCTATTTACTTTTTTTACATGTATATTTGCTGTTCTTTCGATTTCGAGTTAGTCCATTTAGCTAAATCATCTTTTCCGAAGCCGTGCGCCCTCCGTCGCGCACGTGCCGTGAGGCCTCGTCGTCCACATACTTCAGCGCGCAGTCCGCCTCGATCAGGAAGATGCCGATCTGCTCGCCGAGCAGAAGCGCAGCCGTCATCATCAGCGCCGCAAGCTTCTTCTTTTTTGCGGCAGTGCCGCGTATTGATCCAGCCAGTTTCCCGGCGTGGAATGCGGTGTCGGGCCCCGGTTCCCGGGGCGCTCCCGCGCGGGCGCATTTTGCATCCGATGCTCTTTTTTTTGCACTCGGTGCTATTTATTTTTCCGAAAGGTAGACATTTTGAGAAAGCTGTGCTATAATGCTGCCTGTACGATATGGGAAACCATACGCAAGTATCTGACAAAAAATCCCCTTTTTCCGGGGATTCGCGCTGTTCTGCTGCGGGCTGTTCAAAAAGCCTACCTTTTGACACGGGATTCGCAATTTTTCAGCGCACTGCATTCGCTCTCAAAGGCGGACATATCCGTCTGAGAAATATGCGGCACAGCCGCGATCAAATGACAAGGAGGAACCTTCATGAAAAAGGCACTTGCTCTGGTTCTGTCTGTGATGATGCTCATCGGCTGCATGAGCTTCGCCAGCGCCGACGAAGGCAAGATCAAGCTGGTTGTGTGGTCCTTCACCAACGAGCTGCAGGGCATGATCGAGAAGTACTATCTGCCCAACCATCCCGAGCTTGAGATCGAGTTCCAGATCTATCCCACCGACGGCAACGCCTACACCACCAAGGTGGACAACACCTTCGGCGCGGATCCCACCTCTGCTGAGGCTCCCGACATCTTCACGCTGGAAGCTGCCTTCGTGAAGCACTATGTCGAGATGGACTGGACCGGCGACCTGAAGACCATCGGCTTCACCGATGAAGAGCTGAGCGAGGCCTTCCCCGTGATGGCTCAGATCGGCCAGAACGCTGCCGGCGTCCAGAAGGGCCTGTCCTGGCAGTCCACCCCCGGCGTCCTGATGTATCG
>CAMVAJ010000063.1 GCA_947165425.1 uncultured Clostridia bacterium | reverse complement strand
GGCACGCTGTACTCCATGATGTACAACCGTGACTGCATGATCCACCACCTGATCAACTTCTGCTCCTCCGGCGCGCCCTACAACGAGATCACCAAGCCCGTGCTGGAGCACTTCTTCGGCGAGGGCTGCACCGACGCGCAGAAGAAATACACCCCCATCAACGAGAACAAGATCAAGCTGGCGAAGTGGGCCTTCATCGGCAAGCAGTGGCACGACAGCGCGACGCTGTGCAACTGGATGTACCCCATGACCATCGCCACCAGCAAGAAGCGCAACTACATCGGCGACCTCGACCTGGACGCGAAGTACATGTCCGCCGTCACCGGCGAGACCTACACCCGCGAGGACCAGGAGCACGACTCCGAGCGCATCAGCCAGCTCCTGCGCGTGATGACCGCCGTCAGCTTCAAACTGAACCTGGGCAGCACCAACCTGCGCAAGGACCACGACAAGGTCTCCGAGTGGGTCTTCGACAAGGAGCCGGACTTCAAGCCCTTCGAGGAGGGCACCGTGAAGCTCGACCGCGAGGACTGGGAGAAGAGCCTGGATATGTGGTACGAGGCCATGGGCTGGAACAAGGAGACCGGCATCCCCACCCGCGAGACCCTGGAGAAGTTCGACCTGGGCGACTGCGCGGACAAGCTCGAGGAGCTGGGCCTGATCTGAGTCCCGGACGGTTTGTGAACAAAGAATAAAACCTGCTCCTGCACAGGCCGTCCTGTGCAGGAGTTTTCCATTGGACAGCGAAAAAGTCCCCATAACCCGATTTCGATGAGAGGATGATCAGAAGATGGCATTGTTTGGACGGCGCAAGCCGGGGTTCTCCAAGGAGGTAACCCTCAAGCCCAGCGAGATCCCGGGCGAGTTCAGCGACGCGCTGGATCCGGCGGTGAACAAGGCCCTGGACAACCCCAAGCTCGAGAAGGCCGAGCTGCAGGAGGCGGCGGCGAAGGTCATGGCGGAGGAGACCAAGCCGGACGTGTTCGACTACCTCCAGTCCCTGCCCGAGGTGAAGGATCCCTTCAAGCCCTCCGAGCCGGAGCCCGAACCGGAGCCCGAGCCGGAGAAGACCAAAGCCCAGCTGCTGGCGGACTTTATCCGCGCCCGCTGCGCCTCCGCGCAGATCACCCCCCGCGCCCTCATCGCCCAGGACGAGGAGGACGTCGACGCCCTGATCCAGCAGATGCATGACGATGAGACCTGCGCCGACATCAAGACGGTCGTCGGCCACAAGGACGTCTACTTCTACTCCGACGAGCTGATGGCCAACAACTACGCGAAAATCGCCATGCTCACCCTGGAGAAGGACGACGCCCGCACGGTGGCCGAGATGGTGCGCTTCAACTGCAAGGCCTTCCCCACCCCGACGCCCGTGTACTATTTCGCGCGCCAGCCCTTCTTCCTCGACAAGGCGACCATGCAGGCCGTGATCGCCCACATGAAGGCCGACCCCGCCTACCAGGATATCCGGGAGGTCACCGCCGACGTCAACGGCGAGCCCTATCTCTACTCCATCGACCTGATGAGCGAGAAGTACGCGCGGGCCCTGGCCAACGGCGCGGAATCCCGGGAGGCCGACGAGTGAGCGCCAGGCCCGAGCCGGGCGACGCGCCGCGGCACTCCCTCTACGCGCCGGAGGAGATGGCGCGCCTGGCACGGCGGCTCAAGGCCTGCGGCGCTGCCCTCTGGGCGATCCCGCTGGCGAGCCTGCTGGCCTGCGTGATCCTGTGCACCCAGGTGCGGACGCGCAACGCGGCGGAGCTGCAGACGGCGGTCTGCGTCCTCTCCGTCCTGGCGGGGCTCGTAAGCCTGACGCTGCTGTTCTGCCTCGTGCGGCCCGGCCGGGCCATGCTGGTCCACTGCCGCAGCGTCCTCGCCGCGGAGGAGACGGCGCAGACAGGCGTTCTCCGCCCGACCGGCGAAGTCCTGTCCATCCCCGGCGGCATCGCCGTGGAGCGCTGGACGCTGGAGACGGACGGGGAGACCCGCTCCCTGCACGTAGCCGCCGGGAAAGCGCCCCTGCTCCCCCGGACAGAGACGCCCCTCCGGGTCTGGACCGCGCGGAAGTTTGTCACCGCGTGGGCGGGCACGCTCCCCGCGGCGCCGCGCCCGGCCCGGCCGAAGCGCGCCTTCCTCTCCCGCCTGGCGGGCCTCGTCCCCCTGCTGCTGCTCTGGAGCATGCTGAGCGTGCTGATCTGGAGCTTTGTGTTCAATATTCTCACGGACGCGCCGCGGGCTGAGAAGCTCGTGATCTACGCCAACACCGACGTCACCCACGGCGAGCTCCTGGCCGACCGGCTGGAGCAGCCGGAGGCCGGCGTCCGCGGGCCGGACAGCCCCGTCCGCATGGTGCGGATCTATCCCTTCGCCCACGCCCTGATGGACAGCGCCGAGCTGCGCGGCGCCGATCTCTACCTGATGACCGCCGCCGACGCCGAAACCTACCGGGAGTGGCTCGCACCGCTCCCCGGCCGCCTCGCGGACAGGCCAGCGGAGGAGCTGCTCACCCTGGACGGGGAGACCGTGGGCGTCCGCCTCTGGCAGCCCGGCGACCCCGGCGGCTCCCTGAACGAAACCTTCGCTTTCGCCGGTCCGCAAGCCTTCTATCTCTGCTTCGGCGCGGGCGCGCCCGCCCCGGCCTCCGGGCCGGCCCTGCGGGCCGCGAACCAGCTCCTCGCCCTTCGATGACCAAAGGAGGTTATCCACCATGAGACATTCCCTCTCCGCCGCCCTGCTCTACCTCCTGGCCCTCACCCTGCTGCTCCCCTTCTCCGCCTGCGGCGAGGGCAGCGAGACCCTCTATGTGAAGAAGGTGGAGAACCTGCCGGAGGATTTCATCTTCGGCATGGACGTCTCCAGCCTGATCGCCGAGGAGGAGAGCGGCGTCCGGTATTTCGATTTTGACGGCCAGGAGAAGGATCTGCTGGAGATCCTGGCCGCAAACGGCGTCACGCACATCCGCGTCCGCGTCTGGAACGACCCCTACGACGCGGAGGGCCACGGCTACGGCGGCGGCAACAACGACATCGACAAGGCCGTCCTCATCGGCCAGCGGGCCACAAAGTACGGCATGAAGCTGATCGTGGACTTCCACTACTCCGACTTCTGGGCCGACCCCGGCAAGCAGATGGCGCCCAAGGCCTGGAAGGGGATGGAGATCGAGGAGAAGACCCAGGCGGCCTATGAGTTCACCCGCGACTGCCTGCAGAAGCTCCGGGACGCGGGCGTGGACGTGGGCATGGTCCAGACCGGCAACGAGACCAACAACCGACTGAGCGGGGAGAAGACCTGGTTCAACATCCAGTACATCATGCAGGCCGGCGCGAAGGCCACCCGCGAGATCTACCCGGAGGCCCTGGTGGCCCTCCACTTCGCCAACCCGGAGAAGGTCGGCTCCTACATGACCTACGCCTCCAAGATGGCCTACTACAACGTGGACTACGACGTGTTCGCCACCTCCTACTACCCCTACTGGCACGGCACGCTGGACAACCTCGCCGCCGTGCTCTCCGAGGTGGCGGAGACCTACGGCAAAAAGGTGATGGTGATGGAGACCTCCTGGGCCTACACCGGCGAGGACAGCGACTTCTCCGGCAACACCATCGGCGAGGGCGGCGCCTTCGTCAAGGACTATCCCTTCACCGTCCAGGGCCAGGCCACACACCTGCGCGCCCTGACGGACACCATCGTCAACCGGACCGTGAACGGCATCGGCGTCTGCTACTGGGAGGGCGCCTGGATCACCGTCGGCGGAGCCGGCTGGGAGGAGAACCACGAAAAGTGGGAGACCTACGGCTCCGGCTGGGCCTCCAGCTACGCGGCGGAGTATGACCCCAACGACGCGGGCAAGTACTACGGCGGCAGCGCCGTGGACAACCAGGCCTTCTTCACCCCCGAGGGCAAGGCCCAGGAGAGCTTGAAGGTGTTCCGCCTGATGCGGACAGGCAACGAGATCGAGCCCCGGCCCGACGCCCTGGAGGACGTGATCCTGATCTGCGACCTGAACGCGCCGACCCAGCTGCCCGAGACGGTCAACGCCGTCATGACCGACGACAGCAAGCAGGCCGTGCCGGTCACCTGGGCCTGGACGGAGGCGCAGGACGCCGCCGCCCACGCGGCCGGCCCGGCCCGGTACGAGATCACCGGCGAGGCCGGGGGCATGCCCGCGAAGCTCTACCTCTCGATGGTCGAGTACAACTATCTCACCGACTACTCCTTCGAGGACGGCGGCGAGGGCTGGGTCATCACCCCCCTGCGGGAGGGCGACGAGCTCTATGTCGAGGACAAGCAGACCGACTCCCTCACCGGCACCAAGCACCTCCACTTCTGGAGCGCGGGGCGCGACCGGGTGGAGTTCACCGCGGAGCAGACCCCGGCGGAGCTCCCGGCGGGCACCTACAAATTCACCGTCTCCATCATGGGCGGCGACTGCGGCACCACCGACATCTACGCCTACGTGAAGCTGGGCGACACCATCGCGGCCCAGGCGCCGCTGACCATCAACGGCTACGGCAGCTGGGACACCGCCGTCACCGAGCCGGTGGCCTACGACGGCAGCCAGCCCCTGACCGTGGGCATCTATGTGAAGGCCTCCGGCGCGGGCAACGGCGCCTGGGGCAAGATCGACGACGCCCTGCTGAACTCCGTCGCGGCTGATTAAAACAAAAAAAGCACCGTGCCGCGCCGCCGGAGCCCGATGATCGGGCCAGGCGGCGCGGCACGGATTTGTTTTTTGCATCTTTCCTGTTTTCCTGCCCACAAGGCGGAAAAATATGCTATAATCCCCTCTGTGATGATTCAGCCGGCGGCGCAAGCGCCGGCGCTTCTTGGAGGCAGACGCATGAACAAGATACTCCGCAAGCAGGCCCTCAACCCCACCGTGACCCTGATGGAGGTGGAAGCGCCCCTGGTCGCCCGCAAGGCCGAGCCTGGCCAGTTTATCATTCTCCGCGCGGACGAGAACGGGGAGCGCATCCCGCTGACCGTGGCCGATTTCGACCGGGCGCGCGGCACGGTGACGATCATTTTCCAGGTTGTGGGCGCCGCCACCGAGACCCTCAACCATCTGCCCGAGGGCGGCTATATCCATGATTTTGTCGGCCCGCTGGGCCGCCCCACCCACACCGAGGGGCTGAAGAAGGTCGCCGTCGTGGGCGGCGGCGTGGGCTGCGCCATCGCCTACCCCGTGGCCAAGAAGCTGCATGAGCAGGGCACGGTGGTGCACACGGTCTGCGGCTTCCGGACGAAGGATCTGGTGATTCTCGAGAAGGAGTTCGAGGCTGTCTCCGACGTGATGTGCAAAATGTCCGACGACGGCAGCTGGGGCGAGAAGGGCCTGGTCACCAACGCCCTGGAGAAGCTGATCACCTCCGGCGAGCAGTACGACGAGGTCATCACCATCGGCCCGCTGATCATGATGAAGTTCGTCTGCGCGCTGACGAAGAAGTACGGCGTCAAGACCATCGCCAGCATGAATCCGATCATGATCGACGGCACCGGCATGTGCGGCGGCTGCCGTCTGACCGTGGGCGGCCAGACGAAGTTCGCCTGCGTGGACGGCCCCGAGTTCGACGGCCACGAGATCGATTTCGACGAGGCGATGGCCCGCAGCCGGATGTACCAGGACTTCGAGCGCGAGGCCCGCGAGAAGACCTGCAATCTCTTCAGGAAGGAGGCCTGAGCCTATTCTCAGATTTGAATGCTTTATCGTGGAACCAACCCTTCCACCGCCGCCCCGCGGAGGGCGGCAGTCCCCCTCCCCAGCAAGCTGGGAAGTTTTGGGTTACTGCACTTTAGCCCAATCTCCCCAGCTTGCTGGGGAGATGTCGCCGCAGCGACAGAAGGGCTGGTCTTTAGCAGACACGAAGCTCTTTTCTGAAATAATATGAACAATCAAAACCGGCCCCTCCGCCGTTCTCCGCGGCTGAGGGGCCTGTTGTTTGTCTCTTTATGATTGCTTACAGCTCGTCGCCATCGTCCGGGGTCGTCTCCTCCCCCGCCTCGCCGACGGTCATATCCAGCTCGTCGGAGACCTCGGCGGCGTTGTCAGCCTCCAGCGCGGTCTCCTCGTCCTCCGGCTCCTCCTGCTCCGCGCGGGCGACGCCCACCACGCGGGCGCCCTCCTGCAGGCGCATCAGCTTCACGCCGGAGGCGGCGCGGCCGCAGACGCGGATGGTGTCCACCGCCGTGCGGATGATGGTGCCGTCGTCGGTGATCAGGAGAATGTCCTCCTCCGGGCGCACCAGGAGCAGCGCCGCCAGGTCGCCGGTCTTCTCCGTCAGCTTGACCGCGCGGATGCCGTAGCCGTTGCGGCCCTGCTCGCGGAACTCCTCGGGGTTCGTCCGCTTGCCAAAGCCGCCGGAGGTGATGGCCAGCACCTCGGTCTCAGGCTCGATCACCGCCATGTCGATGATCTCGTCGCCCTCGCGCAGCTTCATGGCGCGCACGCCGGTGGCCGCGCGGCCCATGGCCCGGATGTGGCGCTCCGAGAAGCGGATCGACATGCCCTGCCTGCTGCCCATGAGCAGCTCATCCTCCCCGGTGGAGAGGCGCACGCCGATCAGCTCGTCGCCCTCGCGCAGGTTCAGCGCGATCAGGCCGCGCTTGGAGAGGTGCACAAAGTCGGAGAGGGGCGTCTTTTTGACCATGGCCAGGCGGGTGCCGAAGACCAGATAGTACTGGTCCGCGTCGCTCTCCCGGGGCATGGGCAGCATGGTGGAGACCTTCTCCTCCCCCGCGATCTGCAGCAGGTTCACGATCGCGGTGCCGCGCGCCGTGCGCCCGGCCTCCGGGATCTGGAAGCACTTCAGCGAGAAGCAGCGGCCCAGGTTCGTGAAGAACATGATCTCCGCGTGCGTATTCACGACGCAGACCTGGACCGCGTAGTCCTCCTCCTTGGTGGTCATGCCGGAGACGCCGCGGCCGCCGCGGCGCTGCTGCCGGTAGGTGGAGGCGGAGACGCGCTTGACATAGCCGTGCTTGGTCAGCGTGACGACCATGTCCTCCTCGGCAATCAGATCCTCCACGTCAATCTCGCCCTCCACCACGGAGAGCTCCGTGCGGCGCTCGTCGCTGAACTTGTCGCGGATTTCGGTGATCTCCTTTTTGATGACCTCGATCAGCAGCTTCTCGTCGGCGAGGATGGCCTGCAGGCGCGCGATGGTGCGCTCCAGCTCCTCATACTCGGCTTGCAGACGCTCCCGCTCCAGGCCGGTCAGGCGCGCCAGGCGCATGTCCAGGATGGCCTGCGCCTGCCGGTCGGAGAAGTCGAACCGCTCCATCAGGGCGGTCTTGGCGCTGGCCGTGTCCGGAGAGGTCTTGATCAGCTCGACGATCTCGTCGATGTGGTCCAGCGCCTTGATGAGGCCCTCCAAGATGTGGGCGCGCGCCTGAGCCTTGTCCAGCTCGAAGCGGGTGCGGCGGGTGACCACGTCCTTCTGGTGCTCCAGATAGTAGTAGATCATGTCCCGCAGGCCCAGCACCCGCGGCTTGCCGTCCACCAGGGCCAGCATGTTGGCGTTGAAGTTCTCCTGGAGCGAGGTGTGCTTGTAGAGGTAGTTCAGCACCACCTGCGGGTAGGCGTCGCGCTTGAGCTCGATGACGATGCGCATGCCCTCGCGGTCGTTGGACTCGTCCCGGATGTCGGAGATGCCCTCCAGGAGCTTCTCGTGCACGAGGTCGGCGATCTTCTTGACCAGCACCGCCTTGTTCACCTGATAGGGGATCTCGGTGACGATGATCCGGCTCCGGCCGCCGCCCATGTCCTCGATGTTGGTGCGGGAGCGGACGGTGATCTTGCCGTGTCCGGTATAGTAGGTCTCGCGGATGCCCGCCCGGCCCAGGATGATGCCGCCGGTGGGGAAATCCGGGCCCTTGATGTGCTGCATCAGATCCTCGACCGTGCAGTCCGGGTTGTCCATCATGCAGATGACGCCGTCGATGACCTCCCGCAGGTTGTGGGGCGGAATGTTGGTCGCCATGCCCACGGCGATGCCGTTGGAGCCGTTGACCAGCAGGTTCGGGAAGCGGGCCGGCAGCACCGCGGGCTGCGTCAGCGTCTCGTCGAAGTTCGGGTAGAAATCCACCGTGTCCTTCTCGATGCCGTCCAGCAGATGCAGCGTCAGCTTCTGCATGCGGGCCTCGGTGTAACGCATGGCCGCCGCGCCGTCGCCGTCCACGGAGCCGTAGTTGCCCTGGCCGTCCACCAGCGGATAGCGGATGTTGAAGGGCTGCGCCAGGCGCACCATGGCGTCGTAGACGGAGGAGTCCCCGTGCGGGTGGTATTTGCCCAGCACGTCGCCGACCACGCGGGCGCTCTTGCGGTACGGCTTATCGGGCGTCATGCCCAGCTCGTTCATGTCGTAGAGGATCCGCCGGTGAACCGGCTTCAGCCCGTCCCGCACGTCCGGCAGAGCGCGGTCGATGATGACCGCCATGGCGTAGGAGATGAAGGACTTTTTCATCTCCTGCTCCAGGTTGACAGGTATCAGCTTATCTTTGATATCACTCATGCAAGAGACTCCTTGTCGGTTTGAATACTTGGGTTATGCTCCATCGGTCAGACTCAGCAGAAGAAGCGGGTCTCGTCAAAGGTTTCCTTCCACCTGTCGATGATATCGGCGCTTCTGGCCTCAATGACGCGCATCATGATGCGCAGTTCCCGGTCCGGGATCTCCGAATGATTGTTTTGAAGCAGGCATTTGCCGGCACGGGTTATCCAAATCTTGGTCGCGTCCGCCGATGGTTTTCCCTGCGCGATGTGCACATGCACAGGCTCCAGCGGCCTTCCCTCGCTGATCCAGAAATAGATCACATAACTGCCGATTTTAAACAGCTGAGGCATATTCAAAGCCTCCCTCTCGGGCCAGTTCGTAGATCGTAGCCGCCAGGCTCTGGATCAGTTCCTGCAGCTGATCAATCTCTTTCGCCGTGTAGCCCTGCACTTTCTCCCAGCGATAATCCGGGAGCCAGCAGGTTGCGGACTTGAACCCTCCGTCGATCGGCTTTTCGACACAAACCTTCACGCATTCCGTGCCGTCAATCAGCATGCTCTCAGAGTGCACGATCTCTGTCTCATCCGGCAGTGTCATGAACGGATACAGCACAGTCGTTTCCTCCTTCGCTTGATTGGTTCTGTCTGATCCGGTTTCCCGATCAGATATCCAGATCCTTCACCAGATCGGAGTTCTCCTGGATGAACTGCTTCCGGGGCTCCACCGCCTCGCCCATCAGGAGGGTGAAAAGGTGGTCGGCCTCCATGGCGTCGTCGGGGGTGATCTGCATCATCATGCGGGTCTCCGGGTTCATCGTGGTGTCCCAGAGCTGCTGGCTGCTCATCTCGCCCAGACCTTTGTATCGCTGGATCTCGGGCTTGGGCTCGCGGCCGATCTGATCCAGCACGCGCTGGAGCTCGTCGTCGTCGTAGACGTACTTCTCGAATTTGCCCTTGGTCACCTTGTACAGGGGCGGCATGGCCGCGTAGACATAGCCCTTCTCCACCAGGGGCCGCATATAGCGGTAGAAGAAGGTCAGCAGCAGGATCCGGATATGTGCGCCGTCCACATCGGCGTCCGTCATGCAGACGATGCGGTGATAGCGAAGCTTCGACTCGTCGAACTCCTCGCCGATGCCGCAGCCGAAGGCGGTGATCATCGCGCGGATCTCCGCGTTGCCCAGGGCGCGGTCCAGCCGCACCTTCTCCACATTCAGGATCTTGCCGCGCAGGGGCAGGATCGCCTGGAAGCGGGAGTCGCGTCCGCCCTTGGCGGAGCCGCCGGCGCTGTCGCCCTCGACCATGAAGATCTCGCACTTGGCGGGGTCGCGGTCGGAGCAGTCCGCCAGCTTGCCCGGCAGGGAGGCGCTCTCCAGCACTGACTTGCGCCGGGTGGCCTCCCGGGCCTTCCGGGCCGCCTCCCGTGCGCGGGCCGCGCCCACGCAGCGCTCCAGGATCGCCTTGGCGATGGCGGGGTGCTCCTCCAGGTAGGTGGAGAGCTCCTCGGTCACCAGGGAGTCCACCACGCCGCGCACCTGCCCGGAGCCGAGCTTGGACTTGGTCTGGCTCTCAAACTGCGGGTCCTCCATCTTGATGGAGACGATGGCGGTCAGGCTCTCCCGGACGTCCTCGCCCTTCAGGTTGGCCTCGGAGTCCTTGAGGATCTTGTACTTGCGGCCATAATCGTTGATCGCCCGGGTGACCGCAGAGTTGAAGCCCGCCAGATGGGTGCCGCCGTCGGGGGTGGCGATGTTGTTGGCAAAGGTATAGATGTTGTCCTGGTAGGAGTCGTTGTACTGCATCGCGACCTCCACCAGGATGCCGTCCTTCAGGCCCTCGGTGTAGATGGGCTCCGGGAAGAGCACCTCGCGGTCGCGGTTGAGCCACTGGACGTACTGCTTCAGGCCGCCCTCGTAGCAGAAGACGTCCTCCGTCGGCTCCGCCGGGCGCTCGTCGCGGTAGACGATGGTGATGCCCTTGTTGAGGAATGCCATCTCCCGCAGGCGGGTCTTCAGCGTGTCGTGCTCGAAGCTGACGCCCTCTTCAAAGATGCCTTCGGGGTTCTCCGCCGAGCGGATATCCGGCAGGAAGCGGATCGTCGTGCCGGTCCGGTCCGTCTCCCCGATCACCTTCAGATCGTAGAGGTACTTGCCGAGCGCGTACTCCTGCCGGTGAATCTTGCCGTCCTGGTAGACCGTCACGGTCAGGTGCTTCGAGAGGGCGTTCACCACGGAAGCGCCGACGCCGTGCAGACCGCCGGAGACCTTGTATCCGCCGCCGCCGAACTTGCCGCCGGCGTGCAGAACGGTCAGGCAGACCTCCACCGCCGGTCTCCCGGTCTTGGGGTGAATGCCCACCGGGAAGCCGCGGCCGTTGTCCTCCACCTCCACAGAGCCATCCTTGTGGAGGGTGACCACAATGCGGGTGCAGAAGCCGGCCAGCGCCTCGTCGATGGAGTTATCCACGATCTCATAGACCAGGTGGTGCAGACCGCGCACGTCGGTGGAGCCGATGTACATGCCGGGCCGCTTGCGGACAGCCTCCAGTCCCTCCAGGACCTGGATCTGCTCCTCGCCGTAGTCCTCCGTCACCTGGATGGCCTTCTCGATCTCGTTGTTCATCTCTTCCGAAAGGTTGGTCATGGGATCATCTCACCGTTCCTTATCTTTGTGCTGCCGCACACCGAGCGCTCATCGGCACGGATTCCCTCCGTGTTCATCCGGAGCCCTCGGACTTGCACAGGCCGAAAAATTCCTACATATTATTGTACCACAAATCCGCATCCTTGAAAAGGGCTGAAATGGTTGAAAAATCAAGGCTTTACGCCCAATTCGACACCTGATTCCCGACTGCTTTCCTGCGCCTCTCACCGCACGAAAAAAAGACGCCACGCGGCGTCCTGACAGGATGTCCATCCATTATAATTCGAGGTTCACAGGCAGATCTGTCTCCGCGAAAACATCGCCCTCGTCCGGAAGCGCAACCTCCGTCTCCTCGCCAAAGGCGCGGTAGGGCATCGGCGTGATGGTCATGAATCCATCCTCCGCGAAGGAGAGCTTCAGCCGCTCCTGCGGCCGGATCATGGCGATCACCTCCGTGGAACGGCAGCGGGCGCGGCGCGCGAACTCCTCCGCCACCTCCGACCGGCCCCAGAAATGCATCGGGATCAGCAGACGCGGCTTCACGGTCAGAATGAAATAGTTCGCGCCGGCGTCAAACAGGCGTCCCTGACGCGGATCCACCGGGAAGAAGGCCAGGTCGATCGCCTGCCCCGCCAGCGGCTCACAGGCCGAGTGGAAGGCCTGCTCCGCCTCGTCGATCTCCTGTATGGTGGATTCCTCCCGCCAGTGCCAGAAGTTGAGATCACCCGCGTGGAAGATGTGGATCCCGTCCAGCGTCACCAGGAACGAAACGCCGAGGTCGGTGGAGTCAAAGGCCTGCACCGAGACATGCTCGCCGAAGCTCAGGCTGTCCCCCGGCGCCATCCTCTTTCCCCTCGCGCCGATGGGCATATCGTGGGACACGATGTAGGTCACGGGATATCGGTCGTGCCACTCGTTGACCACCGGGTCATAGTGATCCGGATGAGCGTGGCTGATGAAGACATAAATCTCCTCATATTTGGAGAGCAGCTGATCGGAGATGCGCCTGCTCTCGCTCAGTTCGCCGTTTTCACCGAGCCAGTAATCAAAAATCAGCAGCGTCTTCCCCAAGGCGCAGGAAAAGCCGCTGTGCAGATAGTAGGTTACCATCAGATCCTGGCTCACCGCAGGCTTACCTCCCATCGACTGTCCATAATTCCCCACAGATGGGCTCTCAACGCCTGCATGATACCACATTGTTTCCACTTTGTCAATTTTTTGTGACTTGTTTTGGGATTAAGCCCCATTTTCGTTGATATTCCATTCATAATTCGTAAATATTATGCCATTTATGCAGTCGGATATACACAGATCCGTGTCGAGTTGTTCATAGATACGAAAAAAAAGCTCGAATGAGCTTCTTAATTGGAATCCGGCAGCGTCCTATCCTCCCGGGCCGTCACCAGCCAAGTACTTTCGGCACTGAAGGGCTTAACTTCTGTGTTCGGGATGGGAACAGGTGTGACCCCTTCGTCATTGCCACCGGAAATTGTGAACTTGTTTGTCAGGCGCCGCGGCGTTTACCCCGGGGAACCGCTCGCTTTCGCTCGCTGTCCGCTTCCAGGCTCCGCTCCTCGGCACTTTCCGCTTCACGTCGCGTCCTTCGCCGCTTCGCGCCTGTCTTCGACACACCCTGACAACTGCACAGCTTCGAGATTCTTCTGACCTTTATTCGTGAACTATGTTCACTCGTTTGTTGTTCTTCGATTCGTTGATTTCCGTTGGTCTCTTTCGAAAGCAACGCGCTTGCCTGCGCTTCCGCGTCAGGTTCGCTGTAATCAAGCCCTCGACCGATTAGTATCATCAAGTTGCACGTGTTGCCACGCTTCCGCCGATGACCTATCACCTGGTAGTCCTCCAGGGGTCTTACTCCTTTCGGATGGGAGTCTTATTCTTGAGGTGGGCTTCACGCTTAGATGCCTTCAGCGTTTATCCCATCCGCACTTCGCTTCCCTGCTGTGCCGTTGGCACGACAACAGTTGCACCAGTGGTGCGTCCATTCCGGTCCTCTCGTACTAGGAACAGCT
>CAMVAJ010000062.1 GCA_947165425.1 uncultured Clostridia bacterium | reverse complement strand
CAGCATTACAAAACGCGACTGGATATGTAAATTATTTAATTGAGATTAGTATTACGGATGTTCTGGGATATGGCCAGCAGGAAGAGCTCACAGGCTACTTTGACATTTCCGGCGGTCAGGAATCGGACAAATCTTCGGTTGTGCTTCAGCTGCCCGAAGGCTCCCTCTGCCTGGATGGAACGGTTTACACGAAGCAGCTTGCCTTCCTCGGTTGTGATTCGGCTCAGGGATGCTTCCCGGTATTCGGTGAACTCCCGGCAGATCACCAGTTCCTTTTGCTTGTTTGGATCCCGGGCTTTGCAGCAGGCCGCCCTGTACGGGCAATCGCTGCAATCCTCGCATCTGTATCGGGCTACTTCCCTGGTCGTTCCGTCTTTGCCGCGCTCCGTCGACGTGCCCACCCTGTTCAGAATTCGTCCGTTCTTGCACAGGTAGTAGTCTCCCGGCGCGTAATAGCCCATGTTCTCGGCCCGGCCAATCTGTGCTTTGAACTTTCTTGTCCGGCTGCTCTCGTAGTTGTTTGGCTTGATATACGCTTCCTGCTTGTTCCGTTCCAGGTATCGATAGTTCTCAAGGCTCTCATACCCTGAATCCGCCACAACCTGTCGAAACCGGAACCCCAGCCGCTCCTTCAGTGTCTCCAGCATGGGCGGCAGCGTCGCGTAATCTGTCCGATCCGCAAAGACGCCCAGACCGACGATGAATTGACTGTTGACCGCAAACTGCACGTTGTATCCCGGCTTCAGCTGGCCGTTCCGCATATGGTCGTCCTTCATGTGCATAAAGGTTGCGTCCGGGTCTGTCTTGGAGTAGCTGTTCCGTTTCGCTCCCAGAATCTCTTTCTTCTGCTCGTAGGATTCCCAGCGGTCCAGCAGCTCCTTCTGCTCATCCCGCCTGCGGATTTTCTCCGGCTTGTGATGCCCCCGGCCTTTCTGTACGGTCAGTCCCTCTGCGCTGATTTCCTTGTCCAGCGCCTCGACTTGTTCTTTCAGCTTCCCTCTTGTGGCATATCCGCTTTCCAGACCCAGCAGTTTTCTTGCTTTTTCCCGTATCTTTCCAAGCTCCCGCTCCACGGTCTTCCGCCAGACAAACGTGTATCGGTTCGCTTTGCTTTCGATCTTCGTCCCATCCACGTATAATTCGTCCCGGTCAATCCAGCCCTTCTCCGCCAGCTTGTTCGCGTACTGCCAGAACAGTCCCTCAATCGCCTTCCCGGTCGCCTCTCCGCTCCGGAACCGCGCGATGGTGCAGTGATCCGGCGGCTCATGCCCGTCCAGCAGCAGGATGAACTGGATGTGGTTCCGGCACAGCTGCTCAATCTTCCGGCTCGAATACACGCCTTCCATGTAGGCGCATACCAGGATCTCGAACAGAATTCTTGGCTCGACTTGTGATTTTCGGATCATCCCCGAATAGGCGCTGTACAGTTCCCTGTAATCCAGTTCCTCAAGCTGGGCGCTTACTTGTCGATAGAATTCGTCCTTCTCCGCTTTATACTCACCGACTCCGCATATTTCCAATCTCAGCTGTTGACATCCCTGCTGAATGGAAATATACTCTCCTTGTTGTAGTGTTTTCATTGCAGATACATTCTACAACAAAATGGAGCTTTCTTCCACCTCCTCAGTGGTCGATAGCTCCATTTTTTGTTGCCGGGGTTGTGCAACAGCCCCGTGATGCTGTTTTGGGAAAGCTCGGGTTCACTGCGCCTCCGCGATGGGGACAATCTTGACCGTGAGCCCCAGCGGACGGAGAACCTTGAGAAGCGTTTTGACCTGCGGGCTGGTCGTGCCTTTCTCCATTCGCGCGATGACGGGCTGGGAAACGCCGCTCAGCTCTTCCAGCCTTTTCTGGGAGATGCCTTTTTTCTGCCGGGCTTCAATGAGCTCGCCCATCAGCGAGGCGCCGGCTTCGATTTCGGCGATCTCCTCCGGTGTGAAGAGCTCTTTTTTGACTTCTTCCCAGCTGCTGCCGATCGCAGGATGATTATTCTTCATGCTCCATCCCCCTCTCTCTCAAATCTTTCACTTCCCGGATGGCCTGCTCGATCTCTCTCTTGGGCGTCTTCTGCGTTTTCTTCGGGAAAGCGTGGAGCAGAACGAACGCGCCGTCGATCCATGCGACAAAGAAAACGCGGTTGCATCCCGGACGAAGCTCCCAGATGTTGTACTTTTCATCCACCTTGTCGATGATGTTTTTGCTCAGGGAGAGTCCGTGTTCGGCGAGGAGCTGGATGTAGGTCGCGATTTGCCGGGCCTGGATTCTCGCGTTTTTTCCGTTCTGCTGCTGCAGGTTTTGCAGGTATTTCTTGGCAGGCTGCTCTCCGGAGGCGTCGCGGTAAAACCAGATCTCATGCATGCGCAATCCTCCTGCTCCCACATAATAACTAAAAAGTTATTGCTTGTCAAGCGCTTGTTCATGCCTGACGGACGTTTTCGTCTGATTTGTCGGTGGCCTCAAGCGCGCGGGCGACGGCGTTGACAGCCTTATCTGCCTGCTGATCCAGCGCGGCGGCCATGCGACGGGCCTCCGCCTCCGTCTCCGACCAGAGGGTCAGGGTCAGGTCGGCGCCGTCCAGCGCGGCGGGGACGGCGAGCGAGGCGGCCCAGCCCTCCGCCGTGAGGGCGACGGGCGCGGGGCGCGGGGCATCGGCGGCGGGCTCCGACGACAGGAGAGTCAGCAGGTCCCGCCAGAGGGCGGGGGCGCGGTCGGGCCAGGCCTCTGGGTTCCAGGGTGGGGCGGGGGTCAGGGCCACGCTGAGCAGGCGGCGGTTCCGCTCCACGATCTCCAGGCGCAGGCTGCGGCGGCCCTCCGCGTCCGTCCCGACAAAAAACGGCGCGTCCTGCGCACGCCGAAAACGGGCCGCCCAGGCCGGCGCGGCGGCGAGGATCGCCTCCCGCCGGCTGACCGGAATCCGCCCTTCATAGGTCTCCAGGGCCAGCCCGCCCGCCTCGCTCAGCTGCCAGCGCGGCCCCGCGGGGTGGGGCAGGGCCTCGATCTGCCCGAGGGTCTCCAGCTGGGCCAGGTTCTCCTCCAGGTCAAAATAGTTCATCAGGCCGAGGGTCAGCACGAAGCGCTCCAGCTGATCCCGCCGCACGGGGCCGAGGGCCCGCAGCGCGAAGAGCAGGGTCAGCCGGGACTCCGTGGCCGGCAGCCATTGGCGCGTCATCGCCTCAGACGGTGAAGGGCTCGATGTCCTTCAGCAGCGCCTCCAGCTGGCCCGCAGGGGCGCTCTCCTCGTTGGAGATCTCCAGGGAGACCGGGTGGGAGAGGTCGAGGGAGAAGATGCCCAGGATGGACTTGGCGTCCACCACGTGGCGGCCGGCCCGCAGATCCAGGTCGAAATCGTATTTGTTCACGATGTTCACAAAGCGCTTGACGTTCTCGGCGTAGGTGAGCTGGATATCCACTTTTTTCATATGGGGCGTTCCTCCTTTATGCGTCTCAGCACTGAAATTATAATGGTTTTAGGCGGGAAATGCAAGGGATTTCAACGCCTTCGCATGGCCTCCGCCACCTTTTTCAGCGCCGGGTAGGCGGAGGGGTGGCCGTCCCCGGGCTCGAGGCGTCCGGTGCGGGCGGCGAGGGCCAGCCGCGCCTCGGGGAGCACCTCCTCCGGCGCAAGTCCGAGCGACGCGGCGGCGGCGTCCCGCTGCCAGCGGAGCACCCAGCGCCGGGCGCCGGTCTCGTCCATGTCCCGCAGGCGGGGCGGGCGCTCCGGCAGGGGGACGGCGTCCAGGCAGGCGGAGCAGCGCCCGCAGGGGGCGAGCTTCTGCCCGAAGGCGCGGGCCAGCGCCTTCGGGATACAGCCGCCGCCGAGGACGGCGTCCAGCACCCGCTGGCGGGACCGTGTCCCGCGCCGGAGCGCGGACAGGGCCCGGGCCGACTGGATCGGATGGCGGGGAAGCATGCGCCGGGCGCGCTCGCGCTCCGCGTCGAGCCGGCGGCACTGCCGGAGCAGCTCCTCCGGCCGGAAAGCGAGCACGCAGTCCGCGTCCAGGCCGTCCCGCCCGGCGCGGCCGGACTGCTGACACAGATCCATCAGGCTGTCCGGCAGGCTGTCGTGCAGCACCCAGCGGATATCGGGGATATCCACGCCCATCCCGAAGGCGGAGGTGGCGCAGAGGATGCGGAGCTCCCCGGCGGCGAAGCGGGCCTGGGCCTCGGCCCGGGCCTCCCGCGCCATCCCCGCGTGGTAGAATCCGGCTGAGAAGCCCTTTGCCCGCAGCGCGTCCGCGAGGCGCTCGCAGCGGAGGCGGGTCCCACAGAAGACGACGCCCCGGCCGCCGGGGTGGGCCGCGGCGAGGCGCGCCGCCTCGGCGGCGGTGTCCAGCGTGGGGCGGAGGGCGTAGCGCAGGTTCTCCCGCAGGAGGGGGAGCGTGACCGTCACGGGCCGCCTCAGCCCCAGGGAGGCGCGGATCGCCCGCAGCGTGCGCGGGTCGGCGGTGGCGGTCATGGCGCAGAGGACGGGACGTTGGGGCAGGCTCGCCGCGAAGGCGCCGATCTCCCGGTAGTCCGGGCGGAAGGACTCGCCCCAGACCGCCACGCAGTGGGCCTCGTCCACCACCAGCAGCGGCACGCCGCACGGCGTCAGCAGCTCCGCGAAGCCCGGCGCGCGCAGCCGCTCCGGCGCGGCGTAGAGGAGCTTGAGCTCCCCCCGGGCCAGCGCCCGGCAGACCTCGACCCGCTCCGCCGGCGTCTGCAGGCTGTCCAGACAGGCCGCCGGGATGCCCCGGGCCTGCAGGTGCGCCACCTGGTCCCGCATGAGCGCGATCAGGGGCGAGACCACGAGGGTCACGCCGGGCAGGCACAGGGCCGGGAGCTGATAGCAGAGGCTCTTGCCCGCCCCGGTGGGGAAGAGGGCGATCAGGTCGCGCCCGCGCAGCAGGGTCTCCACCGCCTGCCGCTGGCCGGGGCGGTACTGCGCCAGGCCGAAGACCGAGCGCAGCCGCGCTTTGGCTTCGGCGCGGGCGGAGGTAAAGGAGCTCACGCCTCCGCGTCCCAGCGGAAGAGCCGGGGCGTGCCGGCCGCGTCCAGCGTCCAGACGGCGGGCTGGCCCTCCCAGGGCCGGTGGACGCTCAGCAGCGGCAGGGCGGGGGTGCGGAAGGCGCGGAAGTGGCAGGTCTCCCCGTGGAAGACGCCGTCCGGGGTCACGATGCCCGCGGCCCAGGCGTCCAGGGCGTCCATGGGATTGCGCCGCGGCGGGAAGGCGGGGTTCTCCGCCTCCAGCCCGCTGAGGGTGGTCACGCCGTCCGGGCGCATCTCGCCCCAGAGGGCCGCGCCGTCCGGCTCGGAGGGCACGGCGAGGGTCAGGTTCTGCAGGCCCAGCCGGAGGGCGGTGTCGCAGAGGGCGTCCCGCATGAGGTCCACGCCGACGGCGGAGGCGCCCAGCTCCCGGGCCGCCGCGAGGGTCGTGCCCGAGCCGCAGCACAGGTCCGCCGCGATTTCCCCCGGCAGGACGCAGGGCGACAGCAGGCGGCGCAGCAGGGCCACCGGCTTCTGGGTCGGCCAGCCGGTGCGCTCCGGGTCCCGCTGCTGCAGATGGCTGACGTCGGTCCACACGTCGCCGGGGGCGACGAGGTCGTCGTCATAGTAGCGGTACTCCTTGCCGCCCACCACCATCGCCGCGTAGCTGCGCCCCTGCTCGTCCACGCCGCGCTTCATGTGGTTGCGCGCCTTCTGGGCGCGGCGGATGCCCGCCCGCAGGGGCTCCATCCGCCAGGCGGGGGTTTTCCCGTAGAGGAAGATGGTGTCGTGCTTGCGGGAGAAGGTGCGCTTGGCCCGCCCGCCGCTCTCGTAGGCCCAGATCACCTCGTTGATGAAGCAGTCCTCGCCGAAGAGCCGGTCCAGCAGCAGGCGCATATGGGCGGACATCCGCCAGTCGATGTGCACCATCGCCACGCCGGAGTCGGTCAGCAGCTCCCGCGCGTTCAGGAGCAGCCGCTCCGCGAAGGCGAGAAAGACCTCCCGGCTCTCAAAACGGTCCGTGAAGCCCTCCAGGCTGAGGCTTGTGCGGCCCTTCGCCCAGTCCTCCTCCCCGAAGGCGTGCTTGCGCACGTAGCGCTCGCCGGTCAGAAAGGGCGGGTCGAGATAGACCGCCTGGACGCGCCCGGCATAGTCCGCGAGCGCCGGCATCGGACGGCTGGCGTCCGCCTGCAGGAGCAGGTCGCGCCCCTCGCCGAAAACGGCCCCGGCACAGGAAATCTGTCTGAACATGTTGATCAGCCTCCCGCGCTCCCGCGCAATGCCCGCAGTTCGTCCTGCTGGGCGGTCAGCTTTTGCAGCCAATCGACGCCGGCTTCGGTGCGGGCGATCTCCTGCCCGGCCCGGCGCACCGCCTCCACGAAATCCTCCCGGCAGGCGGAGAGCCGCCGCAGGGGGCAGACGGCCTTCGCGCCCGCGTCCACCGCGACGCGGATCGTCCCGTCCCGCCACAGGGGGACCAGGGGGAAGACGCGGCAGGCGAGGGGGCGCGTCTCCCGGTCGCACTGCCCGCCGCAGACCAGCAGCGTCCCCCAGGCGGTCTCCCGGAGGGAGAAGCCTGGGATGCCCTCGCAGAGGGCTCTCTCCCCCGGATAGAGCGCCATGCCGGTCTCCTCCCCCGGGAGGGAGCGGCAGCAGGCGGCCCCGCAGAGACGTCCGCAGTCCTCCCGCAGGGGCGTGAGCCCCGCGATGGCGGCCCGCGCCGCCAGGATGCTGGCGGTAAGTGATTTCTCTTCCATAAACTTCCTCTATTTGGAACGGCCTTTCCACCCGATCAGCCGGAGCGGTGCGTCAGATGCTCTTCTCCGAGTCCATCAGGATCGTGCAGGGGCCGTCGTTGACGAGGTGGACCAGCATCTCCGTCCGGAAGCGGCCGGTCTCCACCTGAAGGCCCGCGTCCCGCAGGCGCGCCACCAGGTCGGCGTAGAGGGCCTCGGCCTGCTCCGGGCGGGCGGCGCGGGTGAAGCCCGGGCGGCGCTGGCCCCGGGTGTCGCCGTAGAGCGTGAACTGGCTCACCGCGAGGATCGCCGCGCCCACGTCGAGGGCGGAGCGGTTCATGCGCCCCTGGTCGTCCTCAAAGATACGCAGATTCGGGAGCTTCTCCGCGAGATAGCGGACGTCGGCCTCCGTGTCGTCGACGCTGACGCCGATGAGCACCATCAGCCCGCGCCCGATCTCGCCCACCGTCTCGCCGGCGACGGTGACCTTCGCCTCCGTCACCCGCTGAATCACACAGCGCATATCGCTTGCCGTCCTTTCGCTTGGTTGGTTATACCATACTGTTCTCAAATATGGATGCTTTATCTTGAAACCGGCCCTTCCACCGCCGCCCCGCGGAGGGCGGCGGTCCCCCTCCCCAGCAGAGCTGGGGAGGTTTTCAGCTGCTGCGCTTTAGCCCAGTCTCCCCAGCTCGCTGGGGAGATGTCGCCGCAGCGACAGAGGGGCCGGTCTTTTGCTGACCTATCGCTTTTCAGCTGCGAAAAGCATCAGATCAGCCCCAGCTGGCTCAGCCCGAAGATGAAGCAGAAGATCGTCGCCAGGGAGAAGACCGTGCTGATGAAGACCAGCTGCCCCGCCAGCTGGCCGTCGCCGCCCATGTTCTGGGCCATGGGGTAGGAGGCCGTGGCGATGGGGGTGCCGTAGATCATCAGCACCAGGAAGAGCTCGATGCCGCGCAGGCCGATGAGCCAGCCGATGAAGAGGGCCGCCAGGGGCAGCAGCACCAGCCGGATGACCAGCACCACCGTGATCTCCCGGCGGTTGCGCCGGATCTCGTCGAAGCGCAGGGCGGCGCCCAGGGTGATCAGCCCCAGCGTGGAGGCCATGCTGGCCAGGGTGGCGATCGGCTTGGCGATCATCTCCGGCAGGCGGATCCGCAGGGCGAAGAAGAGCAGGCCCACCAGGCAGCCCTGCAGCAGCGGGTTTTTCAGCACGCCCAGGAGCAGGGAGGTGAATTTCACCTGCCCGCCGTCCCGGAAGCATTCCAGCACCACCACGGAGGCGATGTTGAAAAGGCTGACCATGATCAGCACCATCACGCCGGTGACGGAGCTGCTCTCGGGCCCGAAGACGCTCAGCGCCAGCGGCAGGCCGTAGATGACGAAGTTGGAGCGGAAGATGGCCTGGATGATGACGCCCCGGCGGGGGTTCTCCTTCACGATCCGCGGCACCACGGCCATCAGCAGCAGGATCAGCAGCAGCACCGAGCCCACGGAGAAGACGATCAGCTTCAGCGAGGGCATGTCCTCCGGCGCGGCCCCGTAGACGCTGTTGAAGGTCATGAAGGGGAAGAGCACCCGGAAGGCGAATTTGTTCAGGCTCTGCATGAAGGAAGGGGTGGCGATCTTCGCCCGCACCGAGAAAAAGCCAAGCCCCAGGTAGATCAGGAATGGCATGACCGCGGTCAGGGCGATCAGAAAGCTGTTCAGCATATGGGGAACTCCCCCCTCCTCGATGATAGTCCGATTGTACCATACCCGCGCCGCAGTGTCAAAAAAAGGCGGGAAGAAAATCTTCCCGCCGGAGCGTCCGATCGGTTTATCCCATCGGAACCATGGTCTGGACCATCTGCAGGGCGCCGGTCACCGCCTCCGGGTTGTTCGTGACGATGAATTGGGCCAGGACGGAGAGCATCAGGCTGGCCAGCAGCAGAATCACCGCGCCGCCGAGGCGGGAGGAGATCTGCGCGAAGGGCATCAGCTCCATGCGGTCCGCGGCGGAGAGCACGGCCACGTCGCCGGTGCCGCCCATGTTGGACATGCACAGGCCCGCGGTGATGCCCGCCTCGAAGGGATAGAAGCCCACCAGCTTGCCGATGAGCGCCGCGCCGACGAAGGCGCCGATGCAGGTCGCCGCGCACAGCAGCAGATACGTGAGGCTGAAGGAGGAGACCACGGTGCCGATATCCAGATAGCAGATGCCGATGCCCACCAGCAGCATGGTCGTCAGGTTCTTCATGATGAACTGGAACCACTGGAAGCAGGCGACCTCGATGCGCTCGGGCACGATGTTGGCGATCTTGCACACGGCGACGGTGATGATCATCCAGGCGTAGGCGTGGATGGTGATGCTCGGGACCAGGGCCTTCCAGATGCCGGCGCAGATGAAGCCGAAGGCGAAGAAGCCGCCGGAGACCAGCAGGCCGATGCCGAGGTTGGCGATCTCGATCTTGTCACGCTTGGCCTGCATCTCGGGGCTGATCTCCAGCTCCTTGGGATCCATGTGGCCGGCCTTCATCAGCGCGCCGTGGCCGTTGAACTTGTCGGAGGAGAGGATCTTGACCAGCACGCCGGCCAGCACGATGGAGATCGCGTTGCCGATGGCGACGGCCGGGGTCATGACCGAGAGGGCCTCCGCCGCGCTCATGGAGCTGGAGCTCTCAAAGATCTTGGAGAGCGGGGTCGCGCCGGCGCCCATGCCGCCGCCCATGATGGGCAGGGCGATGAGGAGCAGGGCGTTCATCACCGGGTAGCCCATGAGGGCCGCCACGCCCATGCACAGGCCGAAGGCCAGGATCAGGCCGCCGAAGATGGCCGGGAAGTACCGGGCCGCGGCCTTCACCAGGAGCTTGCGGTTCATGCCGAGGATGGAGCCGGTGATCAGGGCGGCGATGTACCAGTCCAGGAAGCCGCCCTCGGTCTTGAAGAAGGTGCCGATGTTGCCCACTAAGTCCAGCTTGCCGAAGGGCAGAGTCATGTTGTAGACCGTCTGTCCGTCCACCACCTTCGCGGCGGGCAGGATGCCGAAGTAGACCAGCAAAGCGGAGCCGAAGATGCAGACGATCGCGCCGCCGCCCAGGTAGGACTTGATGATGGGGGTGTGGTCGCCGATCCAGCCCAGGATCGTGCCCAGGACGATCATGAAGGCGAAGCAGCCGGTCATGCCCTTGGGCAGCACGCCCAGGTAGGTCGCGCCGAAGACAATGACCGCGATGATCACAAAAATCGGCCAGGGCAGGTTAAAGAAGGTTAAGCCTTTCTTTTGCTGACTCATGGATGAATCCCTCTTTCTGTGGTTATTTCGCCGCGGCCCGCCTTTACAGTCTTGCGACGCCGCTGTCCCGGGCGGCCTGGGCCACGGCGGCGGCCACGGCGGGGCCGACCCGCTTGTCGAAGGCGGCGGGCAGGATGTACGTGTCGCTGAGCTCCTCGTCGGAGACCAGCGCCGCCAGGGCGTGGGACGCCGCGAGCTTCATCTCCAGGTTGATGTCCCGGGCCCGCACGTCCAGCGCGCCGCGGAACAGGCCGGGGAAGACCAGCACGTTGTTGATCTGGTTGGGATGGTCGCTGCGGCCGGTGCCGACCACCGCCGCGCCGGCGGCCAGGGCGTCGTCCGGCTCGATCTCCGGGGTGGGGTTGGCCATGGGGAAGACGATGGGCTTGGCCGCCATGGACGCGATCATCTCCTTGGAGACGATGTGGGGTGCGCTGACGCCCACGAAGACGTCCGCGCCCCTGAGGGCGTCGGCCAGCTTGCCGGAGAACTTCTCGGGGTTGGTGATCCTCGCCATCTCCTCCTGGGCCGGGTTCATGGGCTCGCCCTCGCAGAGGATGCCGAAGCGGTCCACCATCTTCAGGTGCTTCACGCCCAGGTCCATCAGGTGGCGGCCGATGGCGATGCCGGCGCTGCCCGCGCCGTTGATGACCACCTTCACCTCGCCGATCTCCTTGCCCACCACGCGCAGGGCGTTGAGCATGGCCGCGCCGACCACGATGGCGGTGCCGTGCTGGTCGTCGTGGAAGACGGGAATGTCGCAGATCTCCTTGAGCCGCCGCTCGATCTCGAAGCAGCGGGGCGCGGCGATGTCCTCCAGGTTGATGCCGCCGAAGGAGCCGGAGATCAGATAGATCGTCCGCACGATCTCGTCCACGTCCTTGGAGCGGATGCAGATGGGGAAGGCGTCCACGTCGCCGAAGGACTTGAACAGCGCGCACTTGCCCTCCATGACGGGCATGCCGGCTTCCGGGCCGATGTCGCCCAGGCCGAGGACGGCCGTGCCGTCGGTGATGACGGCCACCAGGTTGTGCCGGCGGGTCAGGGTGAAGGACTTGTCATAGTCCTTCTGGATCTCCAGGCAGGGCTGCGCCACGCCCGGGGTGTAGGCCAGGGAGAGATCTTCCTTGTTCTGGACCGGGACACGCGAAATGACCTCGATTTTGCCCTGCCATTCGCCGTGCAGGCGCAGGGATTCCTCCGCATAATTCACAGGGAGCACCTCCTATTTGGTTTTGGTTCGTAATGCCATGATAACTGTTTTGAACGGAAAAATCAATCCCAAATAGGACAAATTGAAACTTTTTTACAAAAAACAGCCGTTTTCCCGTCCCCGCGGCGCGAAAAACGAACAGAGAAAGAACACCATCCCCTGGGAAAGCGTGGTAATATACTCAGAGCGGCCGCGCTTTTCGCGCCGAGGCACCGATTCGCCGCGCCTGGAGGATGAACGGATTTGGAGACACAGTATTTCTGCCAATGGAGCCCGGCCCTGGGCCGGGATATGGAGGTCAAGG
Organism: uncultured Clostridia bacterium; assembly: GCA_947165425.1. Taxonomy (GTDB): domain Bacteria; phylum Bacillota; class Clostridia; order Christensenellales; family Aristaeellaceae; genus RUG11272. The sequence continues at coordinate 1,998 of CAMVAJ010000062.1, read as the reverse complement.
TCTGGGGACACGCGGGGCGGCCCGTGCTGTTCATCCCCTGCCAGAACGGCCGGTTTTATGATTTTGAGAGCTTCCACATGACGGACGTCTGGGCCCCATGGATCGAGGACGGGCGCTGCATGGTCTTCTCCATCGACACGGTGGACGAGGAGACCTGGTCCAACCCCGGCGGCGACGGCGCCTGGCGGGCCGCCCGGTACGAGCAGTGGATCCGCTTCATCGTGGACGAGCTGGTGCCCTTCATGCGGGACATGGTCAACCAGCGCAACGGCTGGACGGGGAATCCCGGGGTGATCGTCTTCGGCTGCTCCCTCGGCGCGACGCACGCGGCGAACCTCTTCTTCCGCTTCCCGGAGCTGTTCGACGGCCTGCTGGCCGAGAGCGGCATCTACACGGCCTCCTACGGCTTCGGCGGCTTCATGAACGAGGACGTCTACCGCAACTCACTGGTGGACTGCCTGGCGCAGCTCCCGCCGGATCACCCCTACATCCAGCGCTACAACAGCAACCGCGGGATCATCGTGGTGGGCCAGGGCGCCTGGGAGATCCCGGACACCACCTTCCGCCTGCGAGACATCTTTGCCGAGAAGGGGATCAACGTCTGGGTGGACGTCTGGGGCTACGACTGCAAGCACGACTGGGACTGGTGGTATAAGCAGACCGCGTACCACATTCCGCATTTGTTGGACTGAGGTGACAGCATATGAAAAACTTCGTCTTTCTCTCCCCGAACTTTCCGGAAAACTACTGGCAGTTCTGCCGGGAGCTGAAGCGCGACGGCCTGCGGGTGCTGGGCATCGGCGACTGCCCCTACGACCAGCTCCGCGCCGAGCTGCGGGACAGCCTGGACGAGTACTACAAGGTCTCCAGCCTGGAGAACTATGACGAGGTCTACCGGGCGGTGGCCTACTTCATCAGCCGCTGGGGGCGCATCGACTGGCTGGAGAGCAACAACGAGTACTGGCTGGAGCGGGACGCCGCCCTGCGCGCGGACTTTAACATCCGCTCCGGCTGGCAGCCGGAGGACATGGCCCGCATCAAGTACAAGAGCGGCATGAAGCCCTACTACCAGGCGGTGGGCATCCCCACGGCCCGCTACCACATCGTGGACAGCTTCGAGGGCTGCATGGCCTTCATCGGGGAGGTGGGCTTCCCGGTGATCGTCAAGCCGGACAACGGCGTGGGCGCGTCCCACACCTACAAGCTGGACGACGAGGGCGAGCTCCGCTTCTTCCTGGACAACTGGGACGGCGAGCGCTATATCATGGAGGAGTTCGTCACCGCCGAGGTCAACAGCTACGACGCCATCATCGACGCGGAGGGCAATCCCCTCTTCGAGACCGGCAACGTGACGCCCAACTCCATCATGGACATCGTCAACAACGGGGACAACTCCCTGTACTATATCGTGAAGGATCTGGCGGAGGACGTGCGGGCCGCGGGCCGCGCGGCGGTCAAGTCCTTCGGCGTCCGCAGCCGTTTTGTCCACTTCGAGTTCTTCCGCCTGACGAAGGATCAGTACATGGGCAAAAAGGGCGACGTGGTGGCCCTGGAGGTCAACATGCGCCCCTGCGGCGGCTACTCCCCGGACATGATGAACTTCGCCAACTCCACGGACGTGTACAAGATCTGGGCGGACATGATCGCCTTCAACGTCTCCACCAAGCCCACGGGCGAGCACGCCTTCTGCGCCTTCGCCGGTCGGCGGGACGGCAAGCCCTTCGCCCTCTCCGACGCGGAGCTGGCCGCCAAGTACGCCGCCCAGATGCGGATGCGCGAGCGCATCCCCGACGCCCTCTCCGGCGCGATGGGCAACGAGATGTTCGTGGCCGTCTTCCCCACCGAGGCGGAGATGAACGCCTTCTACGCCGACGCGGTGCGGGAGGCGTAAACCGCCAGGCAGCAAAAAAAACAGAGGTGTCAATGACCTCTGTTTTTTTGCTTGATACTAATCTCAATTAAATAATTTACATATCCAGTCGCGTTTTGTAATGCTGG
>CAMVAJ010000061.1 GCA_947165425.1 uncultured Clostridia bacterium | reverse complement strand
GCGCAGGAGAACACATGACCTCCTTCGATTACGCCTATAAGCTGGAAGCAGTCCGTGACTGGCTGTTTGCGCAGAGCAAGTAACGATAGAAAATGTGAGGAAAAGCCCAGGAAAGAAATCGGTGCGCCGCTGTCTGAGCGCACCAAAAATCGGATGGTGCTGAACGAAAACGGACAGGCGCAGCAGAATACAGTGCTAAAGAGAAGCTGCATCGTGTGCTTGCATCCTCCTCGCCGGCCTGCGCCAGGTGCCGTCAATAGACAAGCGTCCAATGCGCCCTCGCTGCGGAAATTGGAGGGCGTGCCGCACAGCTCCCGGACGATGTATCCGAAAAGGGCGCTCTCGCCTTCAAAGTCCTCCGGGATCAGGCCGTAGTTGCCGATCAGCGGAAAGGAGTGGGTGACGATCTGCCCGTAGTAGCTGGGGTCGGTCAGCGTCTCCAGATACCCCTCCATGCCGGTGGTGAAGACCAGCTCTCCCACGCGGTCAACAGGGGCCCCGATGCGGAGCCCCTCGAAGACCATGCCGTTGCCGAGCACCAGATAGGCCATATCCTTCACCTGCCTGCCAGCGCCGCCCGGACAAAGCCCACAAACAGCGGATGAGGCTTGTTGGGACGGCTCTTGAATTCGGGATGGAACTGCACGCCCACGAAGAAGGCCTCGTCCGGCAGCTCGACGGTCTCCACCAGCCGCCCGTCCGGGGAGAGGCCGGAGAGGCACAGCCCGGCGCTCTCCAGCGCCTCCCGGTATTCGTTGGCGAACTCGTAGCGGTGGCGGTGGCGCTCGCTGATCTCCGTTCGGCCGTAGCAGCCCGCGATGACGGTGCCCTCCCGCAGCACGCAGGGGTACCTTCCCAGCCGCAGGGTGCCGCCCTTGTCGATTTCGTCGTTCTGGCCGGGCATGTAGTGGATGACCTGGTGGGGGGAGGCCTCGTCAAACTCGTGAGAGTTGGCCCCCATGAGGCCCGCCGCGTGCCGGGCATATTCGATCACTGCGATCTGCATCCCCAGGCAGATGCCGAAGTAGGGGATGTGGTGCGCCCGGGCATACTGCGCCGTAAGGATCATGCCCTCGATGCCCCGCCCGCCGAAGCCGCCGGGGACGATGATGCCCTGCACATCCGCGAGGGTTTCAGCGATGTTCTCCTCCGTCAGTCCCTCCGAGTCGATCCACTGGATCTCCACCTTCGCGTCCAGGGCATAGCCCGCGTGGCGCATGGCCTCGGCCACGGAGAGATAGGCGTCGTGGAGCTGCACATACTTGCCCACCAGCCCGATGCGGACGGTCTTGCTCCGGTGCCGGATGCGCTCCACCAGCGTGCGCCATTCGGTGAGATCCGGCGCGGGGGCGTCGATTCCCAGCTCCCGGCAGACGATGCCGGAGAGGTTGGCCTCCTCCAGCATCAGCGGGGCCTCGTAGAGGATGGGCAATGTCAGGTTTTCGATCACGCAGTCGGGCTTCACGTTGCAGAAGTGGGCGATCTTGGAGAAGATGCTCCCGTCCGTGATCGGCTCGTCCACCCGCAGCACGATGATGTTGGGGCTGATGCCCATGCCCTGCAGCTCCTTCACCGAGTGCTGGGTGGGCTTCGACTTGTGTTCCCCGCTGGCCTTCAAATAGGGCACCAGGGTGACGTGGACGTAGAGAGCGTTCTCACGGCCCACCTCCAGGCCCACCTGGCGGATGGCCTCGATGAAGGGCTGGCTCTCGATATCTCCGATGGTGCCGCCGATTTCGGTGATCACCACGTCCGCGTCGGTCTGCTCCGCCACGCGGTAGACGAAGTGCTTGATCTCGTCGGTGATGTGGGGGATGGTCTGCACGGTGGAGCCCAGGTATCCGCCCTGGCGTTCCCGCTCAATGACACGGGCGTAGACCTTGCCGGTGGTCAGATTGGAGTAGCGGTTCAGATCCTCGTCGATGAAGCGCTCGTAGTGGCCCAGATCCAAATCCGTCTCGGCTCCGTCCTCGGTGACATACACTTCCCCGTGCTGGTAGGGGGACATGGTGCCGGGGTCCACGTTGATGTAGGGATCCAGCTTCTGGGCCGCTACCTTCAGCCCCCGGGCCTTCAGCAGCCGCCCCAGGGAGGCCGCGGTGATGCCCTTGCCCAGGCCGGACACCACGCCGCCGGTGACAAAGATGTATTTGGTCATGCGTCCTTCCTCCTCAGCCACGCGTCTGCCTCCCGCGCCGCAGCCCGTCCGTCCGCCAGCGCCCGCACCACCAGGGACTGGCCGGTGCGCATGTCGCCTGCGGAGAAGATCTTGCCCATCAGACGGTGCGTCCCGTCCTCCGGCAGAAGCCGTCCCCGTGCATCGGCGGTCAGGCCGAAGGCGCTCAGCGTCCGCTCCTCACAGCCGACGAAGCCCGCGGCGATCAGCAGCAGCTCACAGGGCAGGGTCCGCTCCGTTCCGGGCATCGGCCGGTGCTGCGCATCCAGACGCACCGTGACCGCGCCGGTCAGGCGGTGCTGCCCGTCGGTGAGGAGCGCCTTCACCGTGGTCTCGTAGACGCGCGGATCCATGCCCTGTACAGCGATGGCCTCCAGCTGCCCATAATCCGTGCGGAGAACGCGGGGCCATTCGGGCCAGGGGTTTTGATCTGTGCGCAACGCCGGCGGGGCGGGCATCATCTCCAATTGGGTCACCGAAGCGCAGCCCTGCCGCAGGGCGGTGCCCACACAGTCGTTGCCCGTGTCGCCGCCGCCCACTACGACGACATGCTTTCCCCTGGCGCTGACCGCGGGCTCCCCGCCGGAGAGCACCCCCCAGGTGGCCGCCGACAGATAATCCACGGCGAAGCAGACGCCCTGCGCGTCCATGCCTTCCACTCGGAGGGAGCGGGGCTTCCGGGCGCCGCCGCAGAGGATCACGGCGTCAAATTCGCTCAGCGCACACGGCTCGGCCTCGGTGCTCAGCCGGAAGGAGACGCCCTCCGCTTCCATCAGCCGGATGCGCCGGGCCACAATCTCCTTGGGCAGCTTCATGTTGGGGATCCCGTACATCAGCAGGCCGCCGGGGCGGTCGGCTCTTTCGATCACCGTCACACTGTGGCCCAGCCGGTTCATGAGATCTGCCGCTGCCAGGCCCGCGGGACCGCTGCCGATCACAGCGACGCGCCTGCCGCTGCGGGAAGCCGGGACGCGCGGCTGAATCCACCCCTTCGCAAAGCCCCTCTCAATCAGATACAGCTCGTTGTCCCGGTTGGTGACGCCCTCTTCCGCCAGGTTGCAGGCCTTCTCGCACAGGGCGGGGCACACCCGGCCGGTGAACTCCGGGAAGGGTGCGGTCTGCAGCAGGCGCTCCAGGGCCTCCCGCTCCTGTCCGCGGTACAGAAGGTCGTTCCACTCGGGGATCAGGTTGTGAAGCGGACAGCCAAAGTCCGACTGGCAGAAGGGCACGCCGCAGTTCATGCAGCGGGAGGCCTGACAGCGGCGCTGCGCCTCCGGCTGTGGGATATGCAGGTCGTCGAAGTCCCGGAGGCGCGCCTGTTCCGCACGATAGGGGTTCTCTACCCTCTGATACTCCAGAAAGCCTGTCGCCTTGCCCATGCTCACACCCCCTTCAAAAACGCAAGGTACTCGTCGGAGATCACGGTACGGAACCTCGGCAGCCAGTCTGCAAAGCTGCGCAGGATCTCCGCCGCCGCCTTCGAGCCGGTGGCCTGCTCGTGCAGCTGCAGGAGCCTCTTCAGCTCCCCGGCCTGCTCCGGCGGGACCGGGTATGCTTTCACATGGCCGGGATTCAGGCGGTCCTTCAGGGTGTCATCCTCGTCCAGCACCCAGGCGATGCCGCCGCTCATGCCCGCGGCGAAGTTGTCTCCCACAGGGCCCAGCACCGCCACCCGGCCGCCGGTCATGTACTCGCAGCCGTGGTCGCCGACACCCTCCACCACCGCCATGGCGCCGGAATTCCGCACGGCGAAGCGCTCGCCGGCCCGGCCCGCGATGAAGGCATAGCCGGAGGTGGCGCCGTAGAGGGCCACGTTGCCGATCAGGGTGTCCTCCTGCCGCCAGAGGCTGTCCACCGGCGGGCAGACGGCCACTGTGCCGCCGGAGAGCCCCTTGCCCAGATAGTCGTTGGCCACGCCGTAGAGCGTGATCTGCTGTCCTTCAGGGAGGAAGGCCCCGAGGGATTGGCCGCCGCAGCCCTGGGCCTGGATGGTGCGCTCTCCCCGCAGCAGGGTCCCGAAGGCCCGGTCGGTGGTCATCAGATGGACATGGTCCTGGAAGAGCCGGGCGTCGGCGCGCTCGTTCAGATGGAAGTCGTGCTTCGCCTCCGGCTGGAAATGGGTGTTCCGGGCAAAGCCGATGAGATCGCTCAGGTCGATCGCGGCGTCCGGCTTCATCACCAGCAGATCGCTGCGGCCCACCAGCTCGTCCACGCTGCGGGCGCCGAGTCCGGCCATGATGCCCCGCAGCTGTTCCGCGATGAACAGCATGAAGCGTTCCACGTATTCCGGCTTTCCGGCAAAGCGCCGGCGCAGCTCCGGGTTTTGCGTGGCGATGCCGAAGGGGCAGGTGCCCAGGTGGCACACCCGCATCATCCGGCAGCCCAGGGTGACCAGGGGCGCGGTGGCAAAGCCGAACTCCTCCGCCCCCAGCAGCAGGGCCACCGCCACGTCGTGGCCGGTCATGAGCTTGCCGTCGGTCTCCAGGGTCACCTTCTCCCGGAGGCGGTTGCGGCAGAGCACCTGGTGGGCCTCCGCCAGGCCGATCTCCCAGGGCGGGCCCGCGTGGTGGACGCTGCTCATGGGGGCCGCGCCGGTGCCGCCCTCCCCGCCGGAGATCAGGATGCCGCCGGCCCCGGCCTTGGCCACGCCGCTGGCGATGGTGCCCACACCGGTGGAGGACACCAGCTTCACGGTGATCTTCGCCTGCTCGTTCGCGCACTGCAGGTCATAGATCAGCTCCGCCAGGTCCTCAATGGAGTAGATGTCGTGGTGGGGCGGCGGGGAGATCAGGGAGATGCCCGGGGTGGCGCAGCGGGTCTTCGCCACGTCCTCCGTCACCTTGGTCCCCGGGAGATGGCCGCCCTCGCCGGGCTTGGCGCCCTGGGCCATCTTGATCTGGATTTCCTTCGCCGAGCGCAGGTATTCCCGGGTCACGCCGAAGCGCCCGGAGGCCACCTGCTTGATGGCAGAATTGAGGTCCGTCCCGAAGCGTTCCGGCAGCTCGCCGCCCTCGCCGCTGTTGCTCCTGCCGCCCAGACGGTTCATGGCCCGGGCCAGGCACTCGTGGGCCTCCCGGGAGATGGAGCCATAGCTCATGGCCCCGGTGCGGAAGCGCCGCACGATCGCTGCCGCGGGCTCCACCTCCTCCAGGGGGATCGCCCGGCAGGCGTCGAAGTTGAAGGTCAGCATGGACCGGATGGTGCGGGGGCCTTCGTTTTCAACCCTGGCCGCATACCGCTCAAACAGCTCCCTGCTGTCTGTCCACACCGCCTGCTGCAGCAGGTGGATGGTCTCCGGGCTGTACAGGTGCTCCTCCGCGCCCTCGCCGGTGCGGAGCCGGTGGACGCCGATGCCGGGCAGCCCTTTCTGCTCCGGATCAGCAAAGGCCGCCGCGTGGTGGAAACGGCTGTCATCCTCCACCCTGTTCAGATCCGTGCCGCCCAGGACATGGGGCGTGTTGGTGAAATATGTCTCCGCAAAGGGCGCGTCCAGCCCGGCGATCTCGAACAGCTGGGCGCTCTGGTAGGCCTGCAGGGTGGAGACGCCCATCTTGGAGGCGATCTTCAGCACGCCCGCGGTGAGGGCCTGATCATAGTCCCGCACGGCCTCCTCCGGCGCCTTGCCGATCAGCCTGTCCGCGCACATCGCCCGGACGCAGTCGTGGGCCAGGTAGGGGTTCACCGCCCGGGCACCGAAGCCGACCAGCAGGGCGACCTGGTGTACGTCCCGGGGCTCGCCGCTCTCCAGGATCACAGAGACGGCGGTGCGCTTTTTGAGATGGATCAGGTGCTGCTCCAGGGCTGACACCGCCAGCAGGGACGGGATGGCCAGGTGCTGCGCATCCACGCCCCGGTCTGAGAGGATCAGGATGTTGACATGCTCCGCGCAGGCCCTGTCGCAGGCTGCAAAGAACGAGGCCAGGGCCTCCCGGAGGCTTGTCCCGACGCCGTAGAGCAAGGAAACCGTGCGCACGGAAAAGGCCGGGTGGTCGATCCCCCGGATCCGGGCCAGCTCCTCCTCCGTCAGCACAGGAGAGGGCAGCGCCAGCACGGTGCTGTTGTCCGCCCCGCCGGAGAGCAGGTTGCCGTCGTCGCCGATGTAGACGGCGCAGTCGGTCTTGATCTCCTCCCGCAGGGCGTCGATGGGCGGGTTGGTCACCTGGGCAAAGCGCTGGCGGAAATAGTCGAAGAGGGAGGGATGGGTCTTCGACAGCGCGGCCAGGGGCTCATCCGCGCCCATGGAGACGATGGGCTCCGCGCCTTTCTCCGCCATGGGCAGAAGGATGTCGTGCTCGTCCTCCCAGGTGTAGTGGAAGGCCTTGCACAGCCGCCTCCGCTCTTCCGCGTTCATCGTCTCCTCTGTCGCATTTGCTTTGGGGAGATCCTCCAGCATGAGCTGGTGCCCCATCCACTCCGCGTAGGGCAGCTGCACGGCGTAGGCCGTCTTCAGCGCGGCGCTCTCCCGCAGCGCTCCGGTGCGCAGGTCGGCCTCCAGCACATCGCCGCCCGTCAGCTTCCACCGGCGGACGGTGTGGGCGTTCTCCTCGAAGAGCACCCCGGCCTCGGAGGAGAGGATCAGCCGCCGATCGTCCGTCAGGGCGCAGCGCAGGGGACGCAGGCCGTTGCGGTCCAGGGAGGCGCAAACGGTCTCGCCGTCGGAGTAGAGGATCGCCGCCGGGCCGTCCCAGGGCTCCATCATGGTGGCGTAGTAGCGGTAGAGATCCCGCCAGGGCGTTGCCTGCTTCAGTCCCTGCCAGGGCTCCGGCAGCAGGATCATCCCGGCCAGGGAGAGGGGAAAACTGTTCATCGCGAGGAATTCGAGGGTGTTGTCCAGCATCTGGCTGTCGCTGCCGCCCTCCGCGACCACCGGCAGCACCCGGCGCATCTCATCGCCCATGACCGGGGAGCGCATGGTCTCCTCCCGGGCCTTCATGCGGTCGTGGTTGCCCCGGATCGTGTTGATCTCCCCGTTGTGCAGCAGCATCCGCTGGGGGTGTGCCTTGCTCCAGGAGGGGAAGGTGTTGGTGGAGAAGCGGGAGTGGACCATGGCCATCCCGGAGGCATAGCGCACGTCCTGCAGGTCGTCATAGAAGGAGCGCAGCTGATTCACCAGCATCATGCCCTTGTAGACGACGGTGCGGGAGGACAGGGAGCAGACATAGGCATCTGTATCCTGCTTCTCAAAGACCCGGCGCAGCACATAGAGCCGGCGTTCAAAGTCGATCCCGGCGGAGACGTCCTGCGGGCGGGCCAGAAAGCACTGGCAAATCCGCGGCATGGTGCGGCGGGCGCCGGCGCCCAGCTGAGCCGGATGGCAGGGCACGGTCCGCCAGCCCAGGACGGTCAGACCTTCGGAGGCAGCCAGCCGGTCGAAGATGCGCCGGGCGCTCTCCGCTCCCACTTCATCCTCCGGCAAAAAGAACATCCCCACGCCGTAGTCGCCGGGGCGGTCCAGAGGGATGCCCTCCTCCCGGGCCCAGGCAGCGAACAGGCTGTGGGGAAGCTGGGTCATGATGCCCACGCCGTCGCCGGTGGTGCCCGGGGCGTCGCTGCCCGCCCGGTGGGCCAGGCGCTCCACAATGGACAGCGCCTGATCTACGGTGCGATGGGTGGCTTTTCCCGTCAGGTCCACCACGGCGCCGACGCCGCAGCTCTCGTGTTCCAGTTCCTCGTGATAGAGGGGATACTGCGGATCCCGCATGGCTTTATCCTCCATCTCCCTTGATGATCTGCGCCGCACAGTCCGCCATCCGCAGCCCGCGGCTCATGGCGGCCTGCTGCAGCATCCGGTGCGCCTGGGGCTCAGTGAGGCCGTCCCGCCGCATCAGCAGCGCCTTGGCCTCCTCCACCAGCCTTTTTTCGTCGGCGGAGCGCTTCGGCAGGCGCATGCGGTGCAGCTGGGTCAGCATCTCCACCGCACCCAGCACCGCCTGCTGAGAGGTCGGCAGGGCCAGGCGGAAGACGCCGGCCTCCTCGCAGGCCTCCAGCACCGGCGGCCGGGCGATCAGCAGGATCTGCACCTGGCTGCCGAAGTCCCAGAAGAGCTCGTCCGCGCTGCAGTCAGGCAGCTGCCCCGCCAGGATCAGCAGGCCGTCGTCGCAGTCGTTGAGCACCCGGCGCAGCTCTCCGGCGCTGGAACACAGGCGGTAGACCGGGTAGCCGGAGGAGGACAGCAGCGAGGCCATCTGCTCCCGGCTCTGCGCCGATCTCCCCGCAATCACGATCCGCGCCACTGTCCTCACCTCCGTCCATTGGTTCAATTGAATGCCGAATCAATACATCACCAGATACCGCTCGATCTCCCAGCGGCTCACGTGGGTGCGGTAGGCGTCCCACTCCTTCTGCTTGCCCTCCACGTACTGGCTCAGGACATGCTCGCCCAGGGCGGCGCAGATGACCTCGTCGGCCTTCAGGCACTCCACGGCCTCGATCAGCGTGCCGGGCAGGGATCGGATGCCCTTGGCCTCGCGCGTCGCGGCGTCCATGGCGAAGATGTTCTCGGTGATCTCCTCCGGCGGAGTCAGGCCCTTCCCGATGCCGTCCAGGCCCGCCGCCAGGCATACCGCCATGTTCAGGTAGGGGTTGCAGGAGGGATCGGGGCAGCGCAGCTCCACCCGGGTGCCCATGCCCCGGGCCGCGGGGATGCGGATCAGGGCGGAGCGGTTGGAGGCGCTCCAGGCCAGGTAGCAGGGCGCCTCATAGCCCGGCACCAGGCGCTTGTAGCTGTTCACCAGCGGGTTGGTCACCGCCGCCATGCCCCGGACGTGGGCCAGGATGCCGGCGATGAAGCTGTAGGCTTCCTTGCTCAGACCCCGCTTGTCCGCGGGATCGGCGAACACGTTCTTCCCGTCCCGGAACAGGCTCATGTTGGTGTGCATGCCGCTGCCGTTGATGCCGAAGACCGGCTTGGGCATGAAGGTGGCGTGCAGGCCGTTCTTCTGGGCCAGGGTTTTCACCGCCAGCTTGAAGGTCATGATGTTGTCCGCAGCGGTCAGGGCATCGGCGTAGCGGAAGTCGATCTCGTGCTGGCCCGCGGCCACCTCGTGGTGGCTGGCCTCGATCTCGAAGCCCATCTGCTCCAGAGCCATGCAGATCTCCCGGCGGGTGCTCTCGCCGTGGTCCAAGGGGCCCAGGTCGAAGTAGCCCGCCTCGTCGGAGGTGGCGGTGGTGGGGTGGCCCTTCTCGTCCGTCTGGAACAGGAAGAATTCCATCTCCGGGCCCACGTTGAAGGAGTAGCCCATGTCCGCCGCCTTGCGCAGCACCCGCTTCAGCACGCCCCGGGGATCCCCGGCGAAGGGGGTGCCGTCCGGGTTGTGCACGTCACAGATCAGCCGGGCCACCTTGCCGTGCTGGGGCCGCCAGGGCAGGATCGCGAAGGTGTCCAGGTCGGGCCGCAGGTACTGGTCGGATTCGTTGATACGCACGAAGCCCTCGATGGAGCTGCCGTCGATCATGATCTCGTTGTTCACGGCCTTCTCGATCTGGCTGGCGGTGATGGCCACGTTCTTCAGCTGGCCGAAGATGTCGGTGAACTGCATGCGGATGAATTCCACGTCGCCCTCGCGAACCAGGCGGATGATGTCTTCCTTCGTGTACTTGCTCATGACGCTACCTCCTATTAAAAGCGAAAAAGGCAGGGAATGTCGTTGGACATGACTCCCTTGCCTTGTCTTGGGGGATCATAGCACGCGCCGAAAAATCTGTCAAGAGATTTGCAGTGCGAAGATTGTATTCCTGCTGTATTTTGCGAAAGCGCGGCGGGATCTTCATTATTATGAATTTTCCCGATGCCATAATTGCAGAATTTCCACTTGACAGATGCCGGCGGCGGTGCTATGATGCACCCAATTTCATAGGTCAAAGCGTTGCGGAAGCAAAGTACCCCGGTGCGACGGCATCCCAGAGAGCGGGCGATGGTGGAAATCCCGTATGAGCGGCCGGGGGAAGAACCCTTCCAAGTCCAAACCCAAAGGCGCGAGCCGAGTAGGAGCGGCGGGCATGGCGGCCCGTTATCCTCGCCAGGACTTAGCGGGGGCAAGGGAGCTTCCAAGAGTCTACGAAAGAAGCAAATCAGGTGGCACCACGGAGCGGCGGCCTTCGTCCTGAAATATCAGAGCGATTGCCGACCGATGAACGGAGGTGCCATTTATGTGTTCCATCTACGGCGTGACCAGCAAAGCGATTCCCGTGGAAAAGCTAAGGGAGGGCTTCGACCGCACCATCAGCCGCGGCCCGGACATGAGCCGCTTTGAGGAGATCCCCTGCGGGTATCTGGGCTTCCACCGTCTGGCCATCATGGGCCTGGACGAGCGGGGGATGCAGCCCTTCCACCTGGACGGGGACGCGGTGGTGTGCAACGGGGAGCTCTACGGCTTCCGGCCCCTGCGGGAGCGGCTGATGACTAAATACGAGCTACAGAGCCAGTCCGACTGTGAGATCCTGCTGCCCCTCTACCGCGAGTACGGCGTGGAGATGTTCAAGACCCTGGACGCGGAGTTCGCCCTGATCCTCTGGGACGGGCGGCAGCAGAAGCTCATCGCCGCCCGAGACCCCATCGGCATCCGGCCCCTGTACTACGGACGGCTTCCGGACGGGGAATGGGCCTTTGCCAGCGAGCCCAAGAACCTGATGGGTCTGTGCGGGACCATCCTCCCCTTCCCGCCCGGCCACTACTGGATGGACGGTCAGTTCATCCAATACGCCGACCCGGCCTATGTGGGCTATTTCACCATGAAGACCGAGGCGGAGGTCTGCGCGAAGCTCCGCCGTCTGCTGATGGACGGCGTGGCTAAGCGTCTGGACGCGGACGCGCCCATCGGCTTCCTGCTCTCCGGCGGCCTGGACTCCTCCCTGGTGTGCGCCATCGCCCAGCAGATGCTGGACAGGCCCATCCGCACCTTCGCCATCGGCATGGACGTGGACGCCATCGACCTGAAGTACGCCCGCATGGTGGCGGACCACATCGGCTCAGACCACACCGAGGTCATTATCAGCGAGAAGGACGTGCTGGAGGCCCTGCCCACGGTGGTGGAGCTGCTGGGCACCTGGGACATCACCACCATCCGCGCCTCCATCGGCATGTACCTGGTCTGCAAGTGGATTCACGAGCACACGGACATCCGGGTGCTGCTCACCGGCGAGATCTCCGACGAACTCTTCGGCTACAAGTACACGGACTTTGCGCCGGACGCCGCGGCCTTCCAGGAGGAGGCGGAGAAGCGGATTCGGGAGCTGCACGTGTACGACGTGCTCCGGGCGGACCGGTGCATCTCCGTGAACAGTCTGGAGGCCCGGGTGCCCTTCGGCGACCTGAAGTTCGTGCGCTACGCCATGAGCATCGATCCGGAGCTGAAGATGAACCGGCACCAGATGGGCAAGTACCTGCTCCGCAAGGCTTTCGCGGATGACCATGTCCTGCCCGACGAGATCCTCTGGCGGCAGAAGGCGGCCTTCTCCGACGCCGTGGGCCACTCCATGGTCACCGACCTGAAAGCCTATGCGGAAAAACAGTACACAGACAAGGAATTCATGGAAAAGACGGCGAAATATGATTACCGTCCGCCCTTCACCAAGGAGAGCCTGCTCTACCGGGAGCTGTTCGAATCCTTCTATCCCGGTCAGGCGCGGATGATTCCCGACTACTGGATGCCCAACAGAACCTGGCCCGGCTGCGATGTGGACGACCCCTCGGCGCGGGTGCTGAGCAACTATGGGGCCAGCGGGGCGTGACAGCAAGGAGGCAGCAAGATGGCTGACCATCAGAAGATCCTGATCCTCGATTTCGGCGGGCAGTACACCCAGCTCATCGCCCGGCGCGTGCGGGAAAACCACGTCTATTCCGAGGTGATTCCCTGGAGCACGCCGGCGCGGGATATCGCCGCCCGGGAGCCCGCGGGTATCATCCTCTCCGGCGGGCCCGCCAGCGTCTGTGACCCGGACGCCCCCCAGTGCGATCCGAACGTGTGGAACCTGGGCGTGCCGGTGCTGGGTATCTGCTACGGCATGCAGCTGACGGCGGCCCTGCTGGGAGGTCAGGTGGCCCGGGCGCAGGAGCGGGAGTACGGCAGGGTTTCCGTCCGGATGAACGGCCTTTCGCCGCTGCTGGCGGACATGAGCGCCGCAAGCGCCTGCTGGATGAGCCACACCTGGCAGGTGACGGCCTGCCCGCCCGGCTTCCACCCCATCGCCTCCACGGACAACTGCCCCATCGCCGCCATGGCGGACGAGGAGCGGCGGCTCTATGGCGTACAGTTTCATCCGGAGGTGACCCATTCGGAGGAGGGGAAGACCCTCCTGCGCAATTTCCTCTACGACATTTGCGGCTGCACCGGCGACTGGACCATGGACGCCTACGCCGAGACCGCCATCCGGCAGATCCGGGAGGCCGTCGGCCCCGAAGGCAAGGTCCTGCTGGCCCTGTCCGGCGGCGTGGACTCCTCTGTGGCGGCGGCCCTGATCTACCGGGCCATCGGTGACCGGCTGACCTGCGTGTTTGTGGACCACGGGCTGCTGCGCAAGGGCGAGCGCGAGCAGGTCTGCGACGTGTTCAGCCGGCTGTTCCCGGTGCGCTTTGTCCGGGCGGACGCGGCGGAGCGGTTTTTCGCCAACCTGAAGGGCGTCACCGAGCCGGAGGAGAAGCGGCACATTATCGGCCGGGACTTCATCGAGGTCTTCCGGGAGGAATCACAGAAACTGGGCAAACTGGATTATTTCGCCCAGGGCACCATCTACCCCGACGTGATCGAGAGCGGCCTGGGCACCAATGCCGCCGTGATCAAGAGCCACCACAACGTGGGCGGCCTACCGAAGGAGCTGGGCTTCACGGAGCTCATCGAACCCCTGCGGATGCTCTTCAAGGACGAGGTTCGCGCCCTGGGCGAGGCCCTGGGGCTCCCCCATGCCCTGGTCTGGCGTCAGCCCTTCCCCGGGCCCGGTCTCGCCATCCGGGTCATTGGCGAGGTGACGCCGGAGAAGGTGCGGGTCGTCCGGGAGAGCGACGCCATCCTCCGGGAGGAGGTAGCCAAAGCCGGCCTGGAGGGCCAGATCAGCCAGTACTTCACCGTCCTCACCGGCGTGCACAGCGTGGGCGTCATGGGCGACGAGCGCACCTACGACTATGTAATCGCCCTGCGCGCCGTCACCACCGACGACTTCATGACCGCCGACTGGGCGCGCCTGCCCTACGACCTGATCGCCGCGGTCTCCGCCCGGATCGTCAACGAGGTGCCCCACGCCAGCCGTGTCGTGCTGGACGTGACCACCAAGCCCCCGGCCAGCGTGGAGTGGGAGTGACCACATGCAGCCTGGAAACCCAGTAACTGCAAGGCTTCCCGCCCCGTCTAAAGCCGCTCT
>CAMVAJ010000060.1 GCA_947165425.1 uncultured Clostridia bacterium | reverse complement strand
TCTACGCCGTGGACGACTTCGGCGAGGATCACACCCTGGCCTATGACAAGTACTCTCTGGCCTTCCAGGCCCTGCAGAACGGCCAGGTGGACTGCATCCTCGTGGACGACCTGGTGGGCAAGGCCTATGTGAAGCGCATCCCCGGCCTGGAGGTGGTGGAGACCACCTACGAGCCCGAGGAGTTCGGCTTCGGCTTCGCGAAGAACAAGTATCCGGAGCTGCTGGCTGATTTCAACGCGGTGCTGCAGGAGCTGATCGACAACGGCACCGTGGAGGAGATCATCCTCAAGTGGAACGAATAAACCGCGGGCATCATCGCAAGCGGAAGGGGCAGCTGCAAGCCGTCCCTTCCCTTTCTTGTTTTCTGTTCTTCTTTTGATCACAGCCGCGCCGCGCGGAAGGGAAGGTGCATACCTTGGAGCAATACTCGGCATGGAAGGCCATGATGATTGCCGGAGAGCCCATGTCGGCCTGGCAACAATTTTACGTGCGCTTCTACCAGGCTTTTATTGAGAACGACCGCTGGAGGCAGTACATCGACGGCGTGGGCACCACGCTCCTGGTCACCGCCCTCGCGCTGCTGCTGGGCGTGATTCTGGGCGTGATCGTCGCCTCCGTGCGCACGGCCCACGACCAGCAGAGCCCCAACCGGCGCAATCCAGTGCTGGCGATCCTCAACGGCATTTTCAAAATCTATGTCACCGTGATCCGGGGCACGCCCATGATGGTGCAGCTGATGATCATGGGCTTCGTCATCTTCGCCTCCAGCCGGGACTACGTGATGGTGGGCGCCCTGACCCTGGGCATCAACTCCGGCGCCTACACCTCGGAGATCATCCGCGGCGGCCTGATGAGCGTGGACGCTGGGCAGATGGAGGCCGGGCGTTCCCTGGGCATGAACTATCTGGACACCATGCGCTTCATCATCGTGCCCCAGGCCATCAAGGCGATCCTCCCCTCCCTGGGCAACGAGTTCATCGTGCTTTTGAAGGACACCTCCCTGATCTCCGTCATCGGCGGCAAGGAGCTGCTCTACGCCGCCCGCGGCGTGGTGAGCCGGACCTACGAGGCCATGTACCCCTACGTCGGCACCGCCATCATCTATCTGCTGCTGGTGATGCTGTTCACCTGGCTCCTGGGCATCTTTGAGAGGAGGCTGCGCGCCAGTGATCGTCGTTAACAACCTGACCAAATCCTTCGGCGAGCTGCAGGTGCTCAAGGGGGTCTCCGAGCATATCCGCAAGGGCGAGTGCGTCGTGCTCATCGGGCCCTCCGGCTCCGGCAAGTCCACCTTCCTGCGCTGCCTCAACCTGCTCGAGACCCCGACCTCCGGCGAGATCATCTTCGACGGCGTCTCCATGACGGACCCGAAGACCGACATCAACCGGATGCGTCAGAAGATGGGCATGGTCTTCCAGCACTTCAACCTCTTCCCCAACATGACCATCCTGCGCAACATCACCCTCGCGCCGGAGCGCACCAAGCTCATGACCCGCAAGGAGGCCGAGGAGCGCGCCATGGAGCTGCTGGCCCGGGTCGGCCTGCAGGACAAGGCCAGCGCCTACCCCGCCCAGCTCTCCGGCGGCCAGAAGCAGCGCATCGCCATCGTCCGGGCCATGTGCATGAATCCGGACGTGCTGCTCTTCGACGAGCCCACCTCCGCCCTGGACCCGGAGATGGTCGGCGAGGTGCTGGACGTGATGAAGGATCTGGCCATGGCCGGCATGACCATGGTGGTGGTCACCCACGAGATGGGCTTCGCCCGGGAGGTGGCCAACCGGGTGCTCTTCCTGGACGAGGGCGTCATCGTGGAGGAGGGCGACCCCCACAACATCTTCTTCAACCCGCAGTCCGAGCGGCTGAAATCCTTCCTGTCGAAGGTGCTTTGATCGAGGAGGTAAACCGAGATGAACCTGCAAGGCCGCAGCTTCCTGAAGCTGCTCGATTTCACGCCCGCGGAGATCGCCCACTTCCTGGATCTGGCCGCCGCGCTGAAGGCAAAGAAAAAGGCCGGCGAGCCGCACCCGCTCTGCGCCGGCAAGAACATCGCCCTGCTCTTTGAGAAGACCTCCACCCGCACGCGCTGCGCCTTCGAGGTGGCGGCGGCGGACCTGGGGATGCGGGCGGTCTATCTGGACCCCCAGGGCAGCCAGATGGGCAGGAAGGAGTCCATTGAGGACACCGCCCGGGTGCTGGGCCGGATGTTTGACGGCATCGAGTACCGGGGCTATGAGCAGGCGCGGGTGGAGACCCTGGCGGCCTGCTCCGGCGTCCCGGTGTGGAACGGCCTGACCAACGAGTACCACCCCACCCAGATCCTCGCGGACTTCCTGACCATCCGGGAGCATCTGGGGGAACTGAAGGGCAAAAAGCTGGTCTACTTCGGGGACGCCCGCTACAACATGGGCGACTCCCTCATGGTCGGCTGCGCGAAGATGGGCATGCGCTTCGTCGCCTGCGCGCCGGAGAAGTACTTTCCCGACCCGGAGCTGATCCGGCAGTGCCGGGCCATCGCCGCCCAGACCGGCGCGGAGCTGGCCTTCGAGACGGATCCGAGGAAGGCCGTGGACGGCGCGGACGTCCTCTACACCGACGTGTGGGTCTCCATGGGCGAACCCGCCGAGGTCTGGGCGGAGCGCATCGCGGATCTCTCCCCCTACCGGGTGACCATGGCCCTCATGGACCAGGCGGGCCCCCAGTGCCGCTTCATGCACTGCCTCCCCGCCTTCCACGATCTGGAGACCAGCATCGGCCGCGAGATCCACGAGCGCTTCGGCCTAGACTGCATGGAGGTCACGGACGAGGTCTTCGAGGATCCCCGCTCCATCGTCTTCGACGAGGCGGAGAACCGGATGCACACCATCAAGGCCGTGATGGCCGCCACCCTGGCCGCGTGTAATCCCGGTCCCCATATGAAATAAGCGTCACGATACCATAAGACCCGGCAATACACAAGGAACAAACCGTCTGTTATTTCCATACATTTCCATTTTTTCGGCGGCCCGGGCTGTCTCTCCATGATCAAAGAGGTCCAGGCGGACGGCGTTTGAAACGCCATCCATCCGGACCTCTGCCGCCCCGAACACGGGAAGGCAGAAAGCAAAAACGGTCAGTATTCGATTCGCGTGCTGCTTCCGGCTCAATGCTCTGTTTGCAGCCAGGTGCCATCCACAGCGCTCAGGTAACTGTTGCCCACGCGCCAGGCCAGGGTGGCGGTTGCTTCCTGACCGTTCACGGAGAGGAACCAGCAGGCCTCCGGCGCAGACGGGTCGTCAGCCGCACTCACAAATCCTGCCTGCCGGAACAGCGGCAGTGCATCCTCGGCACGCAGGTATTCCGACGCCGTGGTCAGCGGCTCAAAACTGCACCAGTTTCCCTCCAGCATCAGCAAGCCGTCCTCATCGGAATATGTGACTGTCACATAGCATGGGTCGATGAGGATCGGCGGGCGGGTTGGGCCGTCGTCCCGGAGAATCTCAGCTGACCAGCGAACAGGCAGGCCCTCCAGCGTCAGGGCATACGCGGCCTTGCGGCATCGCGTGGTGCCCTCCATGCGACCCAGGGTGGTGAAGGAGACAGGCGCAGGCGCGGCGGTGTCCGTCACGAGGCCCAGCCGCTCCAGCAGGCCTTGCGCTTCCGACAGGGTTTCCGTCGCCCGGGGCGCATCGAAGCCGCTCTCGGCCGGGATCGCGTTCCACTCGTCCAGATTGTAATAATAGGTGCGTTCTTCCCCTGCATCCGCGTGTCGATAGATATTGAACCGTGCCTGCATGTTTTCCGTGCCGCGGTTGTGGCTGATGCCGCAGAAGGGGATGCCCTCTCCGTCCAGGGACCAGAAGCGCGAATGATACTCCCGTTGTTCTTCCTGAATCGCGGAAAGGTCTGCACCAAAGGTTTCTGTTTGAAGCGCCTCGGTATTGAACGCGGGGGCGGTCACCCGCCAGACCACGATACGTGATTTCTCCGCTGCGGCGCCGCTCAGACAAAGCGATAGCAGCACGGCGCACAGAATCAGCAGAACACGCCGCTTACTCATTGACGGGCACCTCCTCCATGAAATGAGCATAGTAGTCATCCTCCGCCGCGATGGAAACGGCGTCGTTATAGCGGAGCATCATCACCTCTTCCAGCACATAGGAAATTTCCGCACGGTATACCCCGCCGTCCGAGGTCATGATCCTTACTTCTACACCTTGAAGCTCATTCAGATTGGTCTCGCTCCAGGTCCGGATTTCCGTGATCCCGCTTTCTTCCATATTGCTGTGCGCTGTCACCGCTTCCACGGCGATGGAAGCCCATTTCTCGTCCCACGGATCCATCCGGATGTCCGAGACCATGAGACCATCCGTGTAATAACGGTCGTCCAGGTCGACGCTGCCCTCGATCAGCCTGCCGGTGGCCACGTCAATGCTGCCGCGCCATCTCCGGCCTGTGCCGCCCACTTCCGTGAAACTGCTGGAATATGCCATACGACTGTCGCCATATGCATTGCCTCTATCGAAGGGTTCCACCGCCTCATAGGTGCCGCGCCGGGCAGAGAGGGGCATGCCCAGCAGCAAGTGCAGCTCCTGCCGCAGCCGGGCTTCATAGCCAGTCAGTTCCTCCGGCGTAGCTGTCATGTCCCCCTGGTCCAGGGCGATCAGCTGCAGCAGCTCCTCATCCGTCAGCCTCCGGGCCGGGCGGAAACGGAACTCATCCAGACCGTTGTAGTCCTCCTCGTCCAGGGTGACCCGGCCCACGCCATCATCGGCCACCAGATCCGTGAAGGGTGCTTCCGGACGCAGGCCGACGCGGGTATACAGGCCGATGAGCTCGCTGCGGCGCTCCCGCTCGTCACCCCGAAAGGACCGAATGCCCACCTCGATGCCACCGCCCCGCATGCAGTTGTGCCAGGACAGCGCGTCCGGATCCAGGGTGAGTCCCAGATGCCCATAAGCGTCCACCACCTGCAGCAGCTCCTCGTCCGTGAGATCACGGTTGGGCAGCAGAAGGAAGCAGGGCTCGCCCTCGTACTGCTCCGGCGGCAGCTGGATGACGCTGACGTGAACCTGCTCTGTCAGGTTCAGAATGCTGCTCTCCGGGCGCTCTCCGCTCTCCCAGCGCCGCTGGATCTCCGGCAGGCGTTCCCGCTCGGATGCCGTCAGGGCGGGCAGGGCGTATTCGTCGCCGTAGTCCTCATAGTAGGCGGTCAGGTCATCCGCTCCGTAGGGGTTCGCCTCCACCACGGGCCGTGGCATCGGCGGTGTGGTGGGCAGGATTTCCACTGTGTTTTCTGCCATTGCCAGAGGCGGCAGGACCATGACCGCGCACAGTGCCAGGGTACAAATCTTTCTGATCATTCAATCTCCTCCTGTCTGTCAGCTGCTTCCGCGTCTTCCGGACGGCGCTTTCCGGCTGGCAACTGTATCATGCCACAGGGTATGTAACGGAGTCATCATCGGGATGTAACGGAGTTGTAAAGGTGACGGCGGTGCCTTGGCCGGGCAAGGATGAGAAGGTCAGACTGCCGCCGTGCAGCTCCGCGATCTGCCGGCACAGCGCCAGCCCCAGACCGGCTCCGCCCTGGCGGCGGGTGCGCGCCTTGTCTGCCTTCCAGAAGGGCTCGCAGGCATGGCGGAGGGTCTCTTCGCTCATGCCGATGCCCTGGTCCTGCACCGTAAATCCATTCGGTTCCGCCCGCAGGATTACCGTCATCCCGGTGGAGGAGGCGTGGATGGCATTGGCGGCCAGGTTGTCCGCCAGCAGGGAGAGCAGTTCCCGGTCTCCCGTGATGGAGCTGTCCGCGCCTTCCACGGCGATCGTAATTCCATCGGCCTGGGGCTGCAGCCGCTCTGCCGTTTCCCGGAGCAGTTCCGTCACGGAAACACGCTCAGTCTCCGGCGGCTCATGCCCCATCGCTGTCAGCTTCATCAGCTGCTGATCCATATCCGTGAGGCGATGGATTTCCTTCGCCATGCTGTCCGCAATCCTTTTCCTTTCCTCCTGCGGCAGCTCCCGTTCCAGCAGTCGCGCATTCCCCAGCAGGGAGGTCAGCGGGGTGCGCATCTCGTGGGCCAGGGCGTCCAGCAGGGCCTGCCGGGCCTCGCTCTCCTCCCGCAGCCGTGTCTCCCGGGCTTCTACGGCTCCCTGCATCTCGGAGAACGCCCGGGCCAGGGTGCCGATCTCGTCCTTCCGGCCGGTGGGCAGTGGAACCGCGGTATTGCTTTGCGCCGTCATGGCCCGGGCGGCTTCCGTAAGCTTCCGGAGCGGGCGGGTCAGGACACCGGCCAGAACCAGCGCAAGCAGAATCAGCAGCGCAGATGCTCCACCCGCCACGGCAAAGGCCATCCGGCGGAAGCTGTCTTTCAGGGCGTAAATGTCCCCGACATCCCCCAGGAGAATCACAGTCAGATTGCTGTTCACCGGCTCCGCCACCGCATAACGCTGAGGCCGGCTGCCGGTGTCCAGCATGGCCGCCCGCTGGCCGCAGATCAGGCTGTCGTAATACCTGTTGGGCAGCAGCGCATCTGCAATAGGATTGCCCCGCCAGCAGAAGATCAGGTCGATGCCCTGCGCATGGTAGTACTGCGTGTACTGCCTTGCATATGCCACTGCCTCCAGATAGGTCAGGCTCTGCATGGTCTGCTGCACGTCCCGGAAGACAACGCCCTGGGTGGCCTGAATGCGCGTCTTCTCACGCTCCAGGGAGAGGGTGAAGCTGCGCTCGCTCATGAACCAGGCGATGCCGAAGAGCAGGGGAACGGTGACCAGCAGGATCAGCGCGATCAGTCTTTTCCGCATGCCGCACCTCTCTGCCAGCGATAGCCGTATTTATAAACAGTCTCAATGCGCTCCGGGCCGAGCTTTGCCCGAAGCCGCTGCACATGGACATCCACGGTGCGGGTTTCCCCGACAAAGTCCCAACCCCAGACAGCGGAGAGAATCTTGTCCCGGCTCAGGGCCGCCCCGGCGCTGCGGGTCAGCAGTGCCAACAGGTCGAACTCCGTCGCCGTCAGCGGCACGCTCTCCCCGTCCAGCGCCACGGACCGGGCGCTGTAGTCAATGGTCAGACCGCCGTCCGTAAAGATTCGGGGCTGTGTTCTGCGCAGGATCACGTCGATGCGCGCCAACAGCTCCTCCGGCTCGAAGGGCTTGAGGATGTAGTCCTCCGCGCCCATGCGAAGCCCCTTCACCCGGTCCGCCACCGCTGTCCGGGCCGTGAGGAACAGCACCGGGATCCCCGCGTCCAGCAGATCCCGCGCCAGAGAGAAGCCGTCCTCCCCGGGCATCATGATATCCACCAGCGCCAGGTCTGCGCCGTGGCTCCGCAGGACGCTCCGCGCTTCCTCAGCGTCCGAGGCATTCAGCGGCAGGTGTCCTGCCAGTTTCAGCACCGTGCTCAGCATCTCCCGGATTGCCGGTTCATCATCCACAAACAAAATCGCTGCCATATTCATCACCTTTTCAAGTATATCACTGAATGAAGAAAAAAGTTGTAACGGTGTTGTAAAGCATGCCCGTCCCGCAGGCCGCCCTTGCACCCAGACCCCGGGAACAGACAACAGACGCTCGCTCAGAATAAGCAGAGCATAAACGCATCATCCGAATGCGTATGATGATCAGCATTTTCTATCAAAAAGGCAAAACTGACTATTTACTGGTTTTTTTATCCGTGCTATGATGCCCAAAAAACATAGAGGAGGCACGCCCATGCTGCGGGTCGCCATCGTCGGAACCGGCGGAATCGCCCACGAACACATGAAATCCTATCTGACCCTGAAGGGCCGCTCCTACTGGGGCGCGGGCCACAAGGCCTGCATCGCCGATTTTTACCGCAGCATCGAAACGGGAACGCCCTATCCGAACGCTCCCGCCTCCTGCGAGGCCACGATGCAGACGCTCCTGAAGCTCTACGCACGGTGCGGAGAGATCTGATCCGGTCCATTTTAAAAGCGCGGGATGTTTCCCGCGCTTTTTGGTGGTGCACAGGGCGGTATTCGCGTCCGGCGGACCCGGGTCAGCCAGCGGGCTCGCTGCCGTTCCAGGCCAGGCAGAGCATGGTCAGGTCGTCGAACTGCGGCGCGGCGCCCACAAAGGCGGACACCGCCCCGCTCACCCCGGCCAGGATGGCCTCCGGGGCCTCCTGCTCGTGGGCGCGGAGCGCGTCGAGCATGCGGTCTGTGCCGAACATTTCCTCGCGGGCGTCGGTGGCCTCGGGTACGCCGTCGGTGTAGACAAAGAGCTTGGTCCCCGGGGTGAGCTGCAGGGTGTATTCCCGGTAGCGCACGCCCTCCATGCCGCCGATCACAAAGCCGTGCCGGTCCTTGAACAGCTCGAAGCTGCCGTCGGGCCGGCGGAGCGCGGGATATTCGTGCCCGGCGTTGGCGGCGGTGAGGATGCCCGTGGAGAGCTCCAGCACCCCCAGCCAGACGGTGATGAACATCTCCTCCGGGTTCCGGCTGCAGATCTCCGCGTTCACGGCGGTGAGAATCTTTGCCGGGCTCCGCTCGCGCCCCGCCACATAGTGGATCAGGGTGGAGGTCAACATCATGAACAGCGAGGCCGGAACGCCCTTGCCGGAGACGTCGCCGATGACCAGGCACAGATGGTCGTCGTCCATGAAGAAAAAGTCATACAGGTCGCCGCCCACCTCCCGGGCCGGCGTCATGGAGGCAGAGAGATCGAAGGACGGCCGCTCCGGAAGACGCTTCGGGAGCGAGTTGGCCTGGATGCGGGTCGCCAGCGAGAGCTCGGTGTCGATGCGCTGCTTCTCCAGGGCGAGGGCGCGGCGCGCGCGCGCGGCCTCGAAATAGTGCCAGCCCATCGCCAGCAGGAAGAGGACCAGCGTGCCCACGGGCAGCCAGAGGACGTGCACGACCAGCCCGACCCGGTACAGAAGGAGCGGCGCCGCAAAGCCGAGCGCGATCAGGCCCGCGCAGATCGCCCCGCTGACCTGGAACCGGCTCCGGAAGAGGAACCACGATGCCGCGCACAGGATCACCGCCACAGCGGCCAGCTGGACGCCGTCACCCACCTCCGTCTTGACGTTGCCTTCGATCAGGCTCTGAATGACGTTGGCCTGGTATTCGACCCCGTACATCGGAACAGCCCGGCTCATGGAGGTAAAGTAGGCATCCTGCAGTCCGGCGGCGTAGGGGCCGATGAGCACGATCTTGTCCGCCCACGCCTCGGGGGAGATCGGCTGCCAGAGGGCATCGCCGCTCCCGTCGGGCCAGTACTGCGGGTCGATCAGCTGCACGAGGGAATAGCCGTCGCTGAAATCGCCCGGTCTCCCGGTGAAGGGGACATAGAAGTGGCCTGTGCCGGTGTCGGGGAGCTTCAGCTCCCGGCCGTGGCGTTCCGCGTACAGCCGCGCGGCCTGCGCCGCCATCGACGGATAGGTCTGGCCGTCCGCCGCGGTCACCGTGAGCAGCGCGTGGCGGAGGACGCCGTCTGTATCCGGCATGATGTTGATGTGTCCCTGCACGCTGGACTCGCGCAGCGCGTCGAACGGAAGCACGGTGTTGACCGCGCCGACGCGCCGGGAGGTGGCGTGGCCGTTCTCGTCCCAGGTGATGATGTCGCCGTACTCCACCGCCACAGCGGTCACCGCGCAGCCGAGGCGCTGCGCCGCCGCCGCCAGCATCCGGTCGGAGGACGCCCGCGCGCCGCTCCCCTCATAGAGCACGTCCACCGCCACGGCGGCGGGCATGTGCTCCGGGTCGGAGGCGAGGACGCTCAGGGCGATCCCCATATAGGTCCGGTAGTCCTGCCCGGTCGAGCTGCCGTCGGGCCAGGGGCCGAGGGTGTCGAGCGTCCGGTCGTCGATGCCGATGATGACCAGATCGGAGGAGGGGAGGCTCCGCCGCTGATACAGCGCGTCCTGCGCCCAGCGGTCCAGCCAGCGCAGCGCCCCCGCCGCGATGAGGATCAGCACCAGCAGCACCGACACGATGGGGATAAGCGTCCGTTCGATCTTTTTCATCGTGCCTCCTCCTCTCGTCTCCCGGCCTCAGCCGGTCTGCCTTCCGAAGCATCCCCGCGCGGGAGCGGGCCATTTCGCCCGCCGGCGGTCATTGAATTGTCACCGTGCGGTTGAGCCAGGTGATGACAAAGTTGGAGCGGTTTCCGCTGCAGGTGTCGTTCACGCCCAGCGTATACGTCCCCGGCTCCTCCCCCGGCGGATCGACCGTCACCCGGATCGTATCGCCCGTGAAGAGGGTGAAGGTGACGTCGGCGGAGCCGTTCCGGGTTCCGGGCACGGATGCCCCGGCATGGCTTCCGTTGGCATAGGACATGGTCGGATCAGCCGGAACATAGGGTGTGCCCGCGTCATGGGTCCCTCCGTGAAGGTCGACCGTCAGCTTCAGGGGTTCGACGGTCAGGGTGCCGAGGTCTTTGGCGATGGTGTAGTTGCCCTCGCTGACGCCGTTCCAGTTGATGGTGTAGCCGCGCGTCACACTGCCCACGTCCGTGACCGACGCGCTGTCCACATCGACGTACACCGTCTCCTCGTCGTCCGGCAGGAAGCCGACGGCGGTCGGGCGGTCGGTGGTGGTGGGCAGGGGGTATCCGTCGTAGACCTTGGTCTCGCCGGCGGTGGTAATGGTCAGCGTCCGCGGCGTGATCGTCAGCGTGCAGGAGGGCGCGGCGGCGGTGTAGTTGCCGGCAGTGGTCGCTGAGTCGTACGCCAGTGAGCCGGTCACACTGTGGGTTCCGGCGTCCCGGCTGAGGCCGTGCAGGGTCAGGGTCACCGTGTCCGTGCTGAAGAGTTTATAGGTCAGGATCGCTTCTTCCCCGCTCACGGTCGTCGAGGTCGGGCTCACGGTCTCCCCCGCCCGGGAGCCGCTGGCGAAGGTCAGGGTGACATCCGGGACGACGGCATTGCCGCTGTATTCAGCAGTCACATTGGCAGCCGTGAAACTGAGCTGAACCGGCTCGATCGTAATCGTACCGAAGGTGACATCGCCGAGCTCATAGCGGTCCTGCAGATCCGAGCGGATATCGCCGACGGTGAAGCTCGCCTCGTAGGTGCCCGCGTTCCGCACCGTGGCGGGATTGGAAGACGAGATCTGGCCCGAAGGATTGTCCGAGCCATAGGCGCCCTGGTAGTAGACGTGGCTGCTGCGCCAGCTCCCGTCGTAGGTGAAGGTCTCGCTGACGGACCAGATGTCGATCTTGGCTTTCGCCAGGGTCAGGGTGCCCTCCGCGAGGGTCACGCCCGTGAAGTACGCCGTCACGTCGGCGCCCTCGCCGTCGGTGATGGTGTAGGACGCGATGGTGTTGGGGGCGGTGCCGGCCACACTCAGCGAACCGGTGACCTCGGCGGTCAGGGTGAAGCCCGTGGGCAGGCCCTCGACTGTATAGCCGCTGTTGCTCAGCCCGAAGGGGGTGTACACACCCTCGGCGTCGGCGGATGTGACCGTAATCGGCATGTTGGTGGCGGTGATTTTCAGCGTGCCGAGCGTTTGGGTCACCGTGTAATTACCCGGGTTCACGCCGCCCCAGTCGATGCTGTAGGTGTTATTCGCCGTGCCGAAGGCGGTGATCGTGCCCGTGGCGGTGACGGTGACCTTTTCGGCGTCAAGGTCGGTCAGACCGGAGACCGTCACGTCGGCGCTCGTCAGCGGGGCGCCGTCGTAGGGCTTGGAGGCGGAGCCCGTCTGGATGGTCAGCGCGCGCGGCGTCACGGTCCACGAAGCGGTGTTGCACGAGGCGCTGAAATTGGACATGTTCGTCTCATAGCCGACCACCCCGTTGCATGCCGCCGTGATCGTATACTCGCCCGCGTCCTGCCCCATGCCGGAGATATACTGGCAGACGTGGTCGCCGGTGAACAGCGTGTAGAAATGGGGCTCCGCGGAGACGATGCCCGTCTCCGACGAGCCGTTGTACTGGCGGGATGTGTACGCGACCGTCTCGCCCTTGTGCGCGCCGTTGCCGTAGGTCAGGGAGACGTCCGGGAAGGGCACGACGGTGAGAGAAGTGGTGTAGGTCATGGTCACATCGGACAGGCTGAAGTTCAGCATAAGCTTTTCCACCGTCAGCGTGCCGAGCGTCTCGCCGGTGACCGTGTAGTTGTCCGGGTTTGCCGTACCCCAGTCGATCTCATAGGTGTTCTGTGCGGTTCCCGCGTTGGTGATCGCGCCGGTCGTGTTCAGGGTGACCTCCGCCGCGTCGCCGCCCGCCAGGCCGGTGATGGCGCCGGGCGCGGTCAGCGGCGTTCCGTCGTAGACCTTATCCGCCGATTCGGTGGTGACGGTCAGCGGGGCGCGGGTCACGGTCAGTGTGCCGAGCTCGTCGGTGATGGCATAGTTGTCGGGATCCCAGCCGTTCCAGTTGTTGATGACATAGGTGTTGACCGTGCTGCCCGCGTTTGTCAGAGAACCGTTGGCCGCAATGTTGATGGCCTCGCTGCCCGGGAAGCCGGAGACGGTCACCTCGCCTCTGGTCAGCGGCGTGCCGTCGTAGGTCTTGGAGGCCGAGCCGGTGGTGATCGTGATCGGCGCGGGCAGGACCGTGAGGGTGCCGCCCGACAGCGTCAGGCCGTAGTTGGCCCCGTTGCCGTAGCTCCACTCGCTGACCGAAGGGGTCAGCTCGGTGGTGCCGGCCGTCTTGCGCTTGGCGGAATCGCCCAGGTTGACGACCAGCCTGGCGTCCGGCAGGATCACGGTATAGTACTCGTCGCCGAGAAACTCGGACGTAAAGGAAACGTCGCAGGTGACAAGCACATTCACGAAGTTGTAGGCATTGTTGAAGGTATACGCTGTGTCGAGCACATCGATCGTCAGTGGGATCGGCTCCACGGTCAGCGTACCCAGCTCCTCCGTGAGCTTGTAGTTGCCGCTGCTGACCGTCCCCCAGGCAATGGTATAGGCATTGGGGATGCTTCCTGCGTCGGTGATCGCGCCGGTGGCGGTGACGGTGACCTTCCCCTCGTCCGCGCTGACCAGGCCGGAGACCGTGGCCGGGGCGGTGAGGGCCGTGCCGTCGTAGACCTTGCTCGCCGAGCCGGTGGTCACGGTCAGCGGAGCCGGCTTCACGGTCAGCTTGCCGGGGGCGGTGGTGACGCCCGTGAAGAACGCGGTGACATCTTTTTCTTCCGCGTCCAGGATCGCATAGGAGGCGACCGTGTTCGCGCTCTCCCCCGCGTCGGTCTGGCTGCCGCTCGCGGCGGCGGCGCAGGTGAACCCGGCGGGGAGGCCGGTCACGGTCACGCCGTCCGCGGTGAGCGCCGTGCCGTCATACACCTTCTCGGCGGAGGCGGCGGTGAGGGTGATGGGCGCGTCGTTCGCCGTGACGGTGAGCGTCCCGATTGTCTCGGAGAGGGCATAGTTCCCAGCCTTCGCCGTACCCCAGTCGATGGTATAGGCGTTGCTTGCGCTGCCGACGGCGGTCTGCGCGCCGGTGGCGGTGACGGTGACCTTCCCCTCGTCCGCGCTGACCAGGCCGGAGACCGTGGCCGGGGCGGTGAGGGCCGTGCCGTCGTAGACCTTGCTCGCCGAGCCGGTGGTCACGGTCAGCGGAGCCGGCTTCACGGTCAGCTTGCCGGGGGCGGTGGTGACGCCCGTGAAGAACGCGGTGACATCTGCTTCTTCCGCGTCCAGGATCGCATAGGAGGCGACCGTGTTCGCACCTTCGCCCGCGTCGGTCTGGCTGCCGCTCGCCGTGGCGGCGCAGGTGAACCCGGCGGGGAGACCGGTCACGGTCACGCCGTCCGCGGTGAGGGCCGTACCGTCGTACACCTTCTCGGCGGAGGCGGCGGTGAGGGTGATGGGTGTTTCATTCGCCGTGACGGTGAGCGTTCCGATTGTCTCGGAGAGCGTATAGTTTCCGGCCTTCGCCGTGCCCCATTCGATGGTATAGGCGTTGCTTGCGCTGCCGACGGCGGTCTGCGCGCCGGTGGCGG
>CAMVAJ010000059.1 GCA_947165425.1 uncultured Clostridia bacterium | reverse complement strand
CGTACATATAGGCCTTGGGCGGCATGGTCTGGTGGAAGGCGGTGTCGAAGACGGCCACCTGCGGCGTCTCGGGCATGACCTTCTCGCAGGCCTCAATGCCCATCAGGTTGGCGGGGTTGTGGAGCGGTCCCAGCGGGATGCACTCGCGGATGGCGTCCTTCACGGTCTCGTTCACGACCACGGAGGCGGAGAACTTCGTGCCGCCGTGCAGCACGCGGTGGCCCACCGCGCCGATCTCCACCATGGAGCGGATCGCGCCCTTCTCCGGATCCTGCAGGGCCTTGAGCATCATCTGGGTCGCCTGGACGTGGTCGTCGATCATCACGCCGCTGACCTCGTAGACCTTGCCGTTCACGGTCTGCTTCTGATGGCCGGGCTGGGGCATGCCGATGCGCTCCACCAGGCCCTTGGCGATGACCTTCTCGCCGTCCATGTCGATCAGCTGATATTTCAGCGAGGAGGAGCCTGCGTTGACAACCAGGATTTTCATGGGAATCGTCTCCTTATGCTATGTTATGCTGTTTTTGAGGAATGGGTTTCAGCCCTGCGCTATAACCGCCACCGCCGCCACGGTGTTGACAATCTCGTTGACATCGCAGCCGCGGCTCAGGTCGTTCACCGGCTTGGCGAGGCCCTGGATGATCGGGCCGATGGCCTTCGCGCCAGCCAGCCGCTGCACCAGCTTGTAGCCGATATTGCCCGCGCCCAGGTTCGGGAAAATCAGGACGTTGGGGTTCTTGCCCGCGACGGGGGAGCCGGGGGCCTTCAGGTTGGCGACGGTCTCGACCAGGGCGGCGTCGGCCTGCAGCTCGCCGTCGAGCAGGAGGTCGGGGGCCAGCTCGTGGGCCTTCGCGGTGGCCTCCTGGACGCGGGTGACCACTTCGTGCTTCGCGCTGCCCTTGGTGGAGAAGGAGAGCATCGCCACGCGGGGCTCGGCCTGGAGCAGGGACTTGCAGGTGTTGGCGGTAGCCACGGCGATGGCGGCCAGCTCGTCGGCGTTGGGCTCGATGTTCACGGCGCAGTCGCCGAAGAGCATCACGCCGTTGTCGCCGTACTCCTTGGTGGGGAGCTCCATGATGAAGCAGGAGGAGGCGGTGGAGATGCCGGGGGCCATCTTGATGATCTGCAGCGCCGGGCGCAGCACATTGCCGGTGGAGTTGATCGCGCCGGCGACCATGCCGTCCGCGTCGTCCATCTTCAGCATCATGGTGGCGAAATACAGGGTGTTGTTGTAGACCAGATCCCGCGCCTGCTCGATGGTCATGCCCTTCTTCTGCCGCAGCTCGCACAGCTTCGCCGCGTAGGCCTCGCTCTTCTCGCAGGTGGCGGGATCGACGATGGCCACGCCAGACAGGTCTACGCCCTTCTCAGCGGCCACGGCCTGGATCTCCTCCGGCTTGCCCACCAGGGTGATCTTCGCCAACCCCTCCGCGACGATCTTCGCGGCGGCCTCCACCGTGCGCGGCTCGGAGCCCTCCGCCAGCACAATGTGCTTCACGCAGGCTTTGGCCTGTTCCTTGATCTTCTCGATGACAGACATGGGATATTCCTCCTCAGCTTCATTTTCGTCAATAAGATGAAACGCAGAATGCGCCAAGCCAATTATACAGGATTTTGCGCGGGATGAAAAGGGCTTTTTTCGGCGTTTCCCGCCTGTTCGCCGAAAGTTGACGTCCCCGCCCCGGTTGGGGTATAATCGGACGGGAGGCGGCGGTCCGCCGCGCGGACCTCCCGATGATTTTGGCCCTTGATATGCGCCGGCCCGCGCCGGCATGGAGAAAAAGCATGACAAACTATCCCGATGACGAGACCCGCGCCTGGCAGGATCAGCCGGAGGGCGCGGACGAGCCGTGGCCGGACGGGGATCCCGACTTCCAGGAGGAGGCCGGCGGCGCGTGGGACGACAGCGTCTACGACGCGCCCGCGCCGGAGCCCGATCCCGGCCCCGGGGAGGCGGCGCAGACCTCCTGGCCCGGCGCCGCGGAGGAGCCCCACTCCATCTTCAAGCCCCGGATGACCGCCCCCAACTTCGCCGTCAGCGTCGCGGTCTGGGCGGTGCGCATCCTGGCCCTCGTGGTGCTGCTGGCGGGGCTGGCGGGGGCCGGCGTCGTGGCCGGCATCGCCAAGGGCTATGTGGAGACCGCCCCGAAGCTGGATCTCTCCGCCCTGGACGAGCAGGCCCAGACCTCCTTCATCTACGACGTCCACGGCGAGCTGATCACCGAGTACAAGGGCACGGAGAACCGCGTGATGGTCTCCCTGGCGGCCATGCCCCGCGCCCTGCAGGACGCCTTTGTCGCCGCGGAGGACACCCGCTTCTACACCCACACCGGCATCGACATCAAGCGCATCGTCGGCGCCTTCGTCTCCAACCTGACCTCCTCCTCCACCCAGGGCGGCTCCACCATCACCCAGCAGCTGATCAAAAACACCCTCCTCTCCTCCGAGCAGAGCTACAAGCGGAAGATCCAGGAGGCCTACCTCGCCCTGCAGCTGGAGCAGACCTACACCAAGGAGCAGATCCTCGAGTGCTATCTGAATACGATCTGGCTGGGGGAGAACTACTACGGGGTCCAGGTGGCCTCCAAGGGCTATTTCGGCAAGGAGCTGGGGGAGCTGACCCTGCGCGAGTGCGCGATGCTCGCCGGCATCGCCAACAGCCCCTACTACTATAACCCCCGCCGCAACTTCTACACCCGGCAGAAGGAGGGCGTGGACTACCCGCAGATCACCAACGACCGCACGGACTATGTCCTGCGCTGGATGTACAACTGCCAGTTCATCACCTTCGAGGACTACCAGGCCGCCCTCAACCCCGCCACCGCCAACGTCCTGCGGGAGGACCCGAGCCAGGAGAGCATGTACCCCTACCCCCACTACGTGGAGTACGCCGTGAGCGAGGTGGTGGACATCCTGCTGGAGCTGGGCGGGCTGGAGAACACCTCCGCCAACCGCGCGGCCATGGAGAGCAAATTCCGCACCGGCGGCTACCGGGTGCAGCTGGCGATGGACCCCTCCATCCAGGAGGCGGTGGAGGAGACCCTGGCGGGCTGGACCAAGTACCCCTCCCTCCGGGACCCCTCCGACAAGGTCTACCGCTCCGCCAACGGCGACGGCACCTACACCGAGATCGCCCAGCCCCAGGCCGCGGCGGTGGTGCTGGACTACCGCACCGGCCAGCTGCAGGCCATCGTGGGAAGCCGCACCGTCCCCACCGTGCGCAAGACCCTGAACCGGGCCACCGACATGCGCATGCCGGTCGGCTCCTCCATCAAGCCCCTCTCAGTCTACGCCACCGCCCTGGAGCGGGGAGCCTCCCCGGCCAGCGTCGTATTCAACATGCCCCTGCCCATCGCCGGCTGGAAGAACGCCCGGGGCCAGGACACCTGGCCGAAGAACTACGGCGGGGGCGGCTACACCGGCCCCATCACCCTGCGCCGGGCGATGATGCGCTCCTACAACACCGCCGCCGCCCAGACCATGATGACCATCGTCGGGGTCTCCGGCGCGGTGGACGCCCTGCACCGCATGGGCGTGGACGATAACCACATCGACGCCACGCCCTTCGGCGTGACGCTGGGCTCCAGCGGCATCACGCCGCTGCAGATGTCCGTCGCCTACGGCGTGCTCGCCAACAGCGGCGTCTACATCGAGCCCATCTCCGTGCTGGGCATCTCCGACAGCGAGGGCCGGGTGATCTGGGACGGCGCGCAGCACCAGGAGCGCCGCCGCGTCTTCTCCGCCTCCACCTCCTATATGATCGTCGATATGCTCAAGTCCGTCGTGGCCTCCGGCACCGGCACCTCGGCCAAGATCTCCGGCCAGACCGTCGGCGGCAAGACAGGCACCAACTCCGACCAGAAGGGCGTGACCTTCGCGGGGATCACGGGCTACTACGCCTCCTGCCTCTGGATCGGACACGACAATTACAAGGCCCTCTCCGGCAAGACCACCGGCTCCGGCGCGGCGGCCCCGCTCTGGCAGGCCTATATGGCGAAGATTCACAAGGGGAAGCCCAACCAGGATATCCTCCCCGGGGACGCCTCCGGCTACCACGTGGTGCAGGTGACCACCTGCGCCCTCTCGGGCCAGCTCGCCACCGACGCATGCTACAACGACGCCCACGGCTACGGCGTGGTCACCGACTACTGGGCGGAGGGCACCCAGCCCACCGTCCACTGCCAACTGCACACCACCGAGAGCGTCTGCGCCGACAGCGGCATGGCCGCCGGCCCCTACTGCACCAACGTCCAGACCCGGGGCGTGGTCACCATCCCGAGGGGACACCCGCTCTACGAGTTTCTCGGCACGGAGTACGAGTCCACGATCCGCGAGTATATCACCCTCTCCTCCTCCCAGGGCGGCCAGACCTGCACGCTGCACAGCGCACCGGCCCAGACCGTCTATCCGGACGGACAGACCCCCTACGCGGACCCCCAGGCCCCGGCCGACACCTCCGGCAGCCTCTACGCCGCGGACGCCCAGAGCTTGATCGCCCAGGCCCGGGCCATGCTCTCCGGCATGGACGCGGGCAGCGCCCAGGCCGCCGCGATCTCGAACGCCATCTGGAACCTGGAGTCCCTGATGTCCACCGGCAGCTACAGCTACACCCAGCTGCTGCAGGGCATGAGCGCCCTGACCCAGGCCATGGCGGGGATTTTCTGAGCTCGATCACACGCTGTATTGAGCGATATTCAGGCATGCGCCGCAGCAACAGAGAGGTTCCCGTTGGCGACAGATCAAGTATGTGTTTTCCGTTCTGCTCAGCTTGCTCGGCAACGGAGGAAGGGCTGATCTGTCCGCAAAAACAGCCGGCATGGACACATGGACCCATGCCGGCTGTTTTGATTTTTCAGTTTGATTTATCCGAAGCGCCTGCGGCGCTCGGCGCCGGTGTCCTGGCGCTGGGCCTGCTCCTGACGGGCCTGGGCCTCGGCCTGCTGGGCCGCGATGCGCGCGCTGTCCCAGCCGAAGGAGGTCAGCGTCAGGCGGAAGCCCCGGGCGTCCAGCAGCGCGCTGATGTCCTCGATCAGGTTGTACATGAGCCGCGCGTAGTGCCCGCGGGTGGAGCGGAACTCGCACTGCAGCAGGAGGTTGAAGTCCTCCATCTGGAAGAGGGGATAGCCGTCCACGCCGATATTGGCGATGTGGACCGGGCGGTCCAGCGCGGCCATGCGCGGCGGGAAGGCCCGCAGCCAGCCGTCCGCCTGGGCGATCAGGCCGAGCACCTGCCTTGCCGTCCCCTTCGCCAGGGGGAAGCGCTCCTCGTAGACCGGGCAGCGGCGGGCGTCGAAGGCCGTGAAGGAGAGGCTGTCGTCGTTATACAGGTTCACGGAAAAGCCGCCGTCTACCGCGCTGCCGGGGCGATAGGCATAGCAAAAGATGCAGCGAAGCGGCTCTTTGCGCAAGGCGGCTCCCTCCTTATACGAACATTTCATGACGAATTGTAAATTTTTTAAGTCGGTTTGTCAATGGGTTTTGGCTGTATCCCGCCGGTTTTTTTGTTTTCTTTTTTCCGCTTCCGGTCCTGCGGCCCGCCCGCCGCGCCGCCCAGGCCGCGTCTTGCGGTTTCGCGGCGAATATGGTAAAATAAGCGAAGACAGAGACCCGCGCGCGGCGCGGGCCGACAAATTCATAGATCAAGAAAGGAAGATCCGCATGAAAAGACTTCTCTCTCTTTTGCTGGCGCTGACCATGGCGATGGGCCTGGTGACCGCCGCGTCCGCAGAGACGGTCTATTATGAGGGCAGCGCCCAGGGCTTCGGCAGCCAGGTGAAGTCCTCCGTCTCCCTGGAGGGCGGCAAAATCGTCGCCCTGGAGGTGGACGACTCCGACGAGACCTACCCCCTGGCCAACATCAGCCGCGCCGACACCGTGGAGAAGTATATCGCCGCGGTCCTCGAGGCGGGCACCTGCGAGGGCGTGGACACCACCACCGGCGCGACCTTCACCTGCAAGGCCATCGAGGAAGTGCTCAAGAAGGCCCTCGCCGGGGGCGACGAGGGCGAGCCCGCCGCGGAGCCCGCGGCCGAGGCCTACACCTCCGACGTGCTGGTCATCGGCGGCGGCGTCGCCGGCCTGACCTCCGCCGTCTCCGCCGCGGAGGCGGGGGCGTCGGTCATCCTGATCGACAAGATGCCCGCTCTGGGCGGCACGACCGCGGTCGCGGGCGGCATCCTGGTCTGCGTGGGCTCCGAGCTGTTCAAGGACAGCCGCCTCGCCAGCGACAATGTGGACACCGTCGTCGAGTACTGGAAGAAGCGCATGGCGGTCAGCGGCGTGGACAGCGGCTACCCGGACTGGGACCGGCTGACCGGCGTGATCGCCGAGACCGGCGCGACGGTCGACTGGCTCGTGGCCAACAACGTCACCTTCGCGCCGACGCCCTTCGCGGCCTCCGACGCCTACCCCATGGCGCTGGCCGACGGCGGCGGCGCGGGGCTGGTCTCCATGCTGCAGGCCCGGGCCGAGGCCCTGGGCGTGACCATCTACACCGGCACCAAGGCCACCGAGCTGCTGACGGACGAGACCGGCGCGGTGATCGGCGCCAAGGCCGAGGGCGAGAACCGCGAGCTGACCTTCTCGGCGGACGCCGTCGTGCTGGCCACCGGCGGCATCTCCCAGAACCAGGAGCTGGTGGAGAAGTACTCCCCCAAGCTGATCAAGGCGGGGCTGATCCCCACCTCCTCCGCCTCCAACACCGGCGACGGCCTGCTGATGGCCGAGGCCGTGGGCGCCTACGTCTTCCCGGAGTTCTCCACCGCCCTGTGGAACGCGATCTTTGATCCGGCCTTCACCGCGGTCGCGGACACCTCCATCCTGAACATCGCCAACCAGCTGGGCGTCGACGCCAGCGGCAAGCGCATCGGCAACGAGGCGGCCGCCGCCGGCTGGGACAGCACGGACTACATCGCCTCCCAGATGATCCAGGACGCCAACGGCCCCTACTGGTACATCTTCGACTCCTCCGACAAGGCGCAGACCGCCGAGCTGGAGAAGGGCGTCGCGGCGGGCTGCGTCCTCAAGGCGAACACGATCCACGAGCTGGGCATGGCCTTCGGCGTGACCGGCAAGACCTTCGACGACACCTACAACAAGTACAAGATGGGCTACTCCTTCGGCGGGGACAGCGAGTTCCGCAAGCCCAAGGCCAACATGAAGAAGCTCGACACCAAGCCCTTCTACGCCGTGAAGGTCTTCCCGACCACCTTCGGCTCCGTGGGCGGCGTCGCCACCACCGAGGAGGGCCGCGTCACCCGCGAGGACGGCACGGTGATCCCGGGCCTCTACGCCGCGGGCGAGATGAGCAACCGCTACTTCTACAACGAGAACTACATCCTGGCGGCCTCGCTGGCGATGTACTCCACGATGGGTCACCGCACCGGCGCCGCCGCCGCGGCGGACGCCCTGGCGAAGTAAAGATTTCTGTGTAACCGTTCCGTCGCACGCGTCGTTGCGACGGAAACCTCTCTGTTGCTGCGGCGACATCTCCCCTTTCAGGGGAGACAGGGGTCAAAAGTTACTAAAAGCCTCCCCTGAAAGGGGAGGGGGACCGCCTGCGGTGGAGAGGTTTCGCTGCACAGCTGAACAGATACCTGCGAAAAAAAGAGGGAGGAGCAGCGCTCCTCCCTCTTTTTTTCGATCACGCAAACATCCACGTCACGACGGGCATGATGTGGGTGCTCCAGAAGGCCATGTCGTGCTGGCCGGGGTCCTCCTGGTAGATATGGGGGATCTGCTCCTCCTCCAGGAAACGGTGGAACTGGCGGTTGGGCTCAATGAGGAAGTCCTCCGTGCCGCAGCACAGGTACATCCCCGGCATCGGGCCGCCCGCCTGCTTCAGGCGGCTGGCCAGGGTCTCCGGGTTGGCCTCCGAGCGCTCCACCGTCTGCAGGTCGCCGAAGCAGGCCCGGTAGTAGGCGTAGTTGGCCATGCCGTTGTCCTCGCCGGGCTTCATCCCGGCGATGTCGTGGACGATCATGGCGGGGGAGAGGGCGCCAATCTTCCCGAAGGTCTCCGGGTAGGCCAGGCCCGTGTGCACCGCGCCGAAGCCGCCCATGGAGATGCCGATGATGTGGGTGTCCTCCCGGCTGCGGGCCAGGCCGAAGGTCCGACGCACGTAGTCCACCAGCTCCTCGCCCACCAGGGTCTGGTAGCGGGCGCCGGTGGCCTCCCCGTCCAGGTAGAAGCCGTTCTCCCCGTTGGGGGAGATGACGGCGAAGTTGTACTTTTCCATCAGCTCCTGGGGCACCCAGTTCTCGGCGTTGCCGGTGTAGCCGTGGAGCAGGAAGAGGGTCCGCATGGGCCGGCGGCGGAAGGGGTTCTCCTCCGTCTCCAGCTCCGTCCGGACGTCGTTGGGGATCCAGGCGCGGAAAGCCGTCCGCCGGTGCAGCGCGTGGGAAAAGTATTCGATGTAGAAGCTCGCCATCTTCGGTTTTCCTCCTTGCACGGTTCCCAGATCAGAAACACATCATCTGAAAACCAGCCCTTCCACCGCCGCCCCGCGGAGGGCGGCGGTCCCCCTCCCCAGCAAGCTGGGGAGGTTCTTAGATACCGTACTTTAGCCCTATCTCCCCATCTTTGATGGGGAGATGTCACCGCAGCGACAGAGGGGCCGGTCTTCTGCTGCAGGAAGCATTCTGCTTCGAGATAAAAATCAAATCAGCCCCGTCCGCTGGGCGAAGGCATGGATGCCGATGCCGGCCGCGATGGACAGGTTCAGGGAGTCCACCCGGTCGTTGGAGGGGATGCGGACGGGCGTCCCCCGCCCGGCGTAGGCCGGGGGCAGGCCGCTGCCCTCGTTGCCGAAGACCAGCGTCCAGTCCGGCGGCACCTCCCCGGCCAGCGCCTCCGCCAGGGGGCGGGAGCTGTCCAGCATGAAGGGATACATCGGCCGGGGGCCCTGGGCCTCCGCCCAGGCCTCATAGTCCGGGTACATGGCGACCCGCAGCTGAAACAGGCTCCCCATGCTGGCCCGGACCGTCCGAGGATCCCATACGTCGGCGCAGGGGCGGATCAGCGCCACGTCCTCCACGCCGAAGCCCAGGGCCGTGCGCAGGATGGTCCCCACGTTGCCGCAGTCGGAGGGGTTGACCAGCAGCACCTGCGGCTTTCCGGCGCGGGGCGGCTCCCCCTCCTTGGCGAAGACCGCCGCCGCGTAGCAGTTCTCCTTCCCGGAGATGCGCGCCAGGGCGCGGTCGGCCTCCTCGACGCGGATGTTCAGCCGCTCCGCCAGGGCGGTCAGCTTCTCCGCCGCCTCGGTGCCCCGGGCGCGGGAGTGCAGCAGCACCCGGCGGGCGCGCTGCGGCGCGTGCAGCAGGCACTCCATCGCCGGGAAAAACCCCGGCGCGTAGGCGTAGTCCAGCTCGGCGCGATAGGCTTCCAGTGACGGCATAGGCGATTAACCCTCCAGCTCCCGGCACTTCTCCAGCAGCTCAATGATGGGCAGGTGCTGCGGGCAGACGCCCTCGCACTGGCCGCAGGCGACGCAGTCGCTGGCCTTGCCCTTGCCCTGGGTGACGATGGTGTACTCCCGCTTGGTGCGGAACTCGACGCTCCCCTTGCGGCGGTTGACGACGTTGAAGATCTCCGGGATGGCGATGCCCATGGGGCAGCCCTCGGTGCAGTAGTGGCAGGCGGTGCAGGGGATGGACTTGTCCCGGTTCAGGGCCTCCTGCGCCCGGGCGATGACGGCGCGCTCGGCCTCGCTCATCGGGCCGTGCTCCCGCATCGTGCGGAGGTTGTCCTCCATCTGGCTCACGTCGCTCATGCCGCTGAGCACGGCGATGAGGCCCTCCACGTTGGCGGCATACTGCAGCGCCCAGCTCGCGCAGGAGCGGTTCGGGTCCGCCTCCTTCAGGATGGCCTGCACCTCCGGGATCGGGTTGGCCAGCACGCCGCCCTTCACCGGCTCCATGATGACGACGGGCTTGCCGTGCCGACGGCAGATCTCCCAGTTGCGGCGGGAGGCGACGCCGGGGTTCTCCCAGTCGGCGTAGTTGATCTGCAGCTGCACGAACTCCGCGTCCGGGTGCTTCTCCAGCAGCTCCTCCAGCAGATCGGGGTCCGCGTGGAAGGAGAAGCCCCAGTGCCGGATGAGGCCCTTGGCCTTCTGCTCCTTCACGAAGTCCCAGATGCCGTACTCGTCGTATTTGTCCGCGTAGCTGCGCTGGATCGCGTGGACGAGATAGAAGTCGAAATAGCCCGCGCCCGTGCGCTCCAGGGAGGTGTAGAACTCCTGCTTGGCGCTGGCCTCGTCGTGGATCCCCGCCGCGGCGGCGTGGAGCTTGGTCGCCACGGTGAAGGCCTCCCGGGGGTAGCGGTCCACCACTGCCGCCTTGAGGGCCTTCTCGCTCTCGCCGCCGTCGTAGACGTAGGCGGTGTCGAAGTAGGTGCCGCCCGCCGCGATGAAGCGATCCGCCATCTCGCAGACCTGGGGCACGTCGATGGAGCCGTCCGGGTTTTTCGGCAGCCGCATGAGGCCGAAGCCCAGCTTGAAGATATCCTGTCCCAGATAGGTTGCCATGGTGTCTCCTCCTATTCTTGATCGCCGGTTTCAGGGGCTGTGTCCTGGGTTTCCATGCCGCGCTTTTTCAGCCACACCATCAGCACCGCCACGTCGGCGGGGTTGACGCCGGGGATGCGGCCGGCGGCGGCGAGGGATCGTGGCTTCTGGGCGTTCAGCTTCTCGCGGGCCTCCACGCGCAGCGCCTCCATGGTCAGATAGGGGGTGTCCTCGGGCAGCTCCGCCTCCTCCATGGCGCGGGCCTTGCGCACGAGGGCGTCCTCCCGCTCGAGGTATCCGGCGTACTTCACACAGATCTCCGCCTGGACGGCGGCGGCAGGCGGCGCCTCGCCCAGCGCCGGCTCCAGCTCCGCCAGATCCCCGATGGTGATCCCGGGGCGGCGCAGCAGCTCCTCGGCCCCGGCGCTGCCGGGGGTCCCGGGCTGCCCGTGCCGCGCCAGCCAGGCCGAGAGGGCCGGACCGGGCGCGAAGTGGGTAGTATGTAACCGGCGCTCCAGCTCGGCGGTCCGGGCCGCCTTCTCCTCCGTCCGCGCGAGGCGCTCCGCGCTGGCCAGGCCGAGCGCATGGCTCAGCCTCGTCAGGCGCAGGTCGGCGTTGTCCTGCCGCAGGCGCAGGCGGTACTCGGCGCGGGAGGTCATCATGCGGTAGGGCTCGTCGGTGCCCTGGGTGGTCAGGTCGTCGGTCATGACGCCGATGTACGCCATATCCCGGGTGAGGACCAGGGGCTCCCGGCCCTGCAGGGTCAGGGCCGCGTTCATCCCCGCGAGGATGCCCTGGGCCGCCGCCTCCTCGTAGCCGCTGGTGCCGTTGATCTGCCCGGCGAAGAAGAGGCCGCGCACCCCCAGCGCCTCCAGCGTGGGGCGCAGCCGGCGGCTGTCGATGCAGTCATACTCGATGGCGTAGGCGAGGCGCA
Source organism: uncultured Clostridia bacterium (assembly GCA_947165425.1). GTDB lineage: Bacteria > Bacillota > Clostridia > Christensenellales > Aristaeellaceae > RUG11272. Next base: position 2,623 of record CAMVAJ010000059.1, on the reverse strand, counting down.
CCAGCTCCGCCCGCTCCAAGCCGGGCACGGAGCGGTACATCCGCCACTGCACATCCTCCGGCAGGGAGGAGGACATGCCCTGCACGTACCACTCCCGGCTCTTGAGCCCCTCGGGCTCGAGGAAGAGCTGGTGCCGCTCCTTGTCCGCGAAGCGGACGATCTTGGACTCGATGGAGGGGCAGTAGCGGGGGCCGACCCCGGAGATGGCCCCGGTGAACATGGGCGCCCGGTGCAGGTTCTCCCGGATGATCCGGTGGGTCTCGGGGGTGGTCCAGGTGAGATAGCAGGGGAGCGTGTTCGTCAGCTCCCGGTCGGTCAGGAAGGAGAAGGGCTCCACGGGGATGTCCCCGCGCTGCTCCTCCAGGCGGTCGAAATCGATGGTGCGGGCGTCGATGCGGGCGGGCGTGCCGGTCTTGAAGCGCCGCAGCGGGAAGCCCAGCGCCTCCAGGCAGCCGGAGAGCAGCGCCGCGTTCTGCAGGCCCTGGGGCCCGCCGTCCCACTCCGCCTCGCCGATGTAGATGCGGCCCTTCAGGTAGACCCCGGCGCAGACGATGGCGGCGCGGCACGCGATGCGCGCGCCGGTGCGGGTGGTGACCCCGGTGACGCGGCCGTTCTCCGTCTCGATGGAGACCGCCTCCCCCTGCCGGACCGTCAGGCGCGGCTGGGTCAGGAGCGCGGTGCGCATCCGGTTCTGGTACTCCTGCTTGTCCGCCTGCGCCCGCAGGGCGTGGACGGCGGGCCCCTTGGAGCGGTTCAGCGTCCGGGACTGGAGAAAGGTGTCGTCGATCGCCAGGCCCATCTCGCCGCCCAGGGCATCCACCTCCCGGACCAGGTGTCCCTTCGCGCTGCCGCCGATAGCCGGGTTACAGGCCATCAGCGCCACCCCGTCCATGTTCAGGGTCAGCAGCAGGGTGTCGATCCCCATCCGGGACGCGGCGAGGGCCGCCTCGCAGCCGGCGTGGCCCGCGCCGATGACGACAAGATCTGGCATAGTCTCTCCTCCGGGGTTTGCATCGCATGGTTTAACCGGACGGGGCACCGCCCCTCCGATGGGTTTAGTTTATCATGAACCAACCCGGGATGCAATACGGAGGCGGGCCCCGCGGCAGGTTTTCGGCGGAGGCGATTTCATCCCGGCGCGGCGCGCCGGGCGGGAGGAGAGGTTGACAATTCCGGGCGGCTTGTGTACTACGAGGCCACGCGGGTCATGGATCTGGACAATCCGCCCGCGAAGATCTGGCCGACCGAGGATTACTTTGTCCAGGAGGAGGGCACCGGCAAGTACATCTGCTCAGTCTGCGGCTATGTCTACGACCCTGACAAGCACGACGGCGTCGCCTTCGAGGACCTGCCCGACGACTGGAGATGCCCCCGCTGCAAGCAGCCGAAAACCAAGTTCAATAAGGCGTAAGACCGATCTCTGATCAAAATTCAAAGACAGACCGGCCCCTCTGCCGCCGAAGCGGCAGAAGGGCCGGTCTTTTGCAATATGACAAACCTATTGGCGTTCTGAATAACAAATCATTGCCTCGCAGCGGCGTTTTTTTGTCTTCCATACCGGACAGCTTGATTACGCCAACGGCATGAGCCGCTCAAAACAGTGCGGAAGAAAAACGAAATCTTCTCTTTGACGGCGCGTGTCAGCCTTCTTCAGTTGCGGGAAAAGCCTGACGATACGGTACGCCCGCGAATCCAGCCTTCAATTTCTCAAACTTCTGCTCGTATTTTCGGATTCTCTCTTCATTTTTCGGACAAATTAACAAAGCCGGCTTTCCTTTCCCGGTGACGAGCGCTTCCTTTGTCCCATTGTGGTTATCCCAGATTTCATAGGGCTCCGATACCCGGCAATGCACATGCGGACAGTTTGCCGCGATCCAGGCGCATTGTTCCGTCGTAAAAAAGTTCAATGGACAGTCAAACTTTTTCAGGTGTTTCAACATCAGGAAAAAAGACAGATCCTGATCCTCGATCGTTTTTCCTTCCCATACCAGGTATTCAAGCGCCATTCCTGCAACAGGCATCAGGGATGAAATCTTCATCTTTGGCCAGATGAGATTTCCAACGTACAGCATTTGCAGCGATTTTGCCTTTTCAATCCCGGCCAAATCGTGAAGACGCGTAAAATCGGCGATATGTAGCGCCTTCAGTTTACGGTTTCCAGACATATCCCACAAGGTCGATATTCTTTGGTTCCAATACCAATATACGCATTCCAGGTCGACCAGCTCCGCCAGCCGTGACCAGTCCTCCACCAGGTTGTCTTTAAAAAAGTGGATGCGCTTAAACTGCTTTCCATAACGGGAAATAAAATAGTCGAAGGTGTCTTGCTTTAGACCATATATCTGTATGGCATCCATTTCAGGATGCTCGGCGATGATATCAATATCCTCCCGCGTCACGATACCATTGTGACGGTCACTTGCAAAACGAAATGCAAGTTTGTAGGAGTAAATGCAAGTAAGCGGGAAAAATGAGGCTGCAACAGCGCAGGTCAGCTTCATACAGCAGGTATGGTCATTGTTGACACAGCCTGCTGTTTTGGGTATAAAGATGGGTGTCAAGTGTTGATACACTTGGCTCTTCGGCCAAACACGCGGGAGGTGAGCGATGCTGCCACGATGCT
>CAMVAJ010000058.1 GCA_947165425.1 uncultured Clostridia bacterium | reverse complement strand
CCATGGTCACCAAGATCGACGACGACACCTATCAGGTGCAGGTCGTGTCCTGGTACGACAACGAGAACAGCTACACCAGCCAGATGGTCCGCACCATCAAGTACTTCGCTGAGCTGAAGTAATTTCTCGCCATTGATCCAAAGCGCCCCGCTCTCCATCCGAAAAGGTGGAGGGCGGGGTTTTATGTTTACCGGCAGGAATGGGAAGTAGGGAACATTTTGATGTTTCCTACATTTGATGGCAGCGATTATATGGATTTCACTTGAAAAAACTCCCCGTCTGCGGTATGATTCAACCAAGCGGCAACCCGTCAAAAAAACATACAGAGGAGGTTTTCATCGATGAGGAAGATTCTGGCTGTGCTGCTGGCGATGGCGCTGGCGATGGGGTGCTTCTCCGCGTGGGCGGAGGAGGAGACGCTGCCCGAGCTCTACAAGTCCGACTTCACCCTGGACGGCATGGACGGCTGGTTCGCCAACAACGCCACCGGCGAGGTGACCGAGGAGGGCGCTTTCGCGATCTCGGGGCGCTCCGCGGACTGGAACGCGCCCAAGCGCGTTTTCGACCTGAAGGCCGGCGTGGAGTACAAGGTGACGGTCGAGGTGTATCAGGACGCGGTCGAGGCGGCCACCTTCAAAATCACGGTGGAGCAGGACGGCGGCAACTGGATCAACCTGACCTCCGCGGAGGCGCCGAAGGGCGAGTGGACGACCATGGAGGCGGTCTTCACGCTGGAGCAGTTCAACGAGTACGCGCTCTATGTGGAGACGGAGAACAATGCGTCCCTGGACTATCAGATCCGCAACTTCACGATCTACGGGCCGGCGGAGGCATAACGCTCCGTCAGAACCAAAAGAAAAACGTCATTCCGTTCACGGAGTGACGTTTTTATCGCCATAAAGCTGCGTGCGCTTGTTACACCGCTGCGTTGGCCAGGCGCTTCGCCAGGCGGGCCTTCTTGCGGTTCGCGGCGTTCTTGTGGATCACGCCCTTGGCCGCTGCACGGTCGATCGCAGAGGAGGTCGCGTTCAGCACAGCGGCGGCATCAGCAGGGTCCTGCTGCACAGCGTTTTCAAACTTCTTAATGCTGGTACGCACACCGCTCTTGATGATGCGGTTGCGGAGATTTTTCTTCTCGCTCACCTTCACGCGCTTTTTCGCGGACTTGATATTCGGCATCCGGATTCACCTCCTTCATGGATTCGATGTGTAAACATCGCGGTTAATAATAGCACGTAAAGCCCCAAAAAGCAAGGGCAAAAGCAAAATTCTCCGCCCGGAAGGCGTCCCAGCCGGCGGAAAACTCCGTCATGATTGTAAAAAAAGCCCGGACGGCGGGCGCGGGGCGGCCCGGGGCGGGGGCGCAGGGGGTTTTTTCCTGCAAAGCGCTTGCCTTTTTCGGGGCTGTGTGATAGAATGAGCCGTAATCTGAAGGAGGTTTCTAACCATGACCATTGTGCTTTCCATTGTCGTGATCATCTCCGCTCTGTTCATGATCGTCACCGTCCTGCTGCAGAGCAGCAATAATAAAGGTCTCGGCGCCATCGCCGGCGAGGTCACCCAGAACATGAACAAGGCGCAGGCCGCTTCCGTGGACGCCAAGCTGGCGCTGGGCACGAAGATCGCCGCGGCGGTGTTCGTCGTTTTCGCGCTGCTGCTCTGGATGTTCGGCTGATTGAAGCGCGCATGCAGAGACCTCTCCGGGACCTGTGTCCGCGGGGAGGTCTTTTGGCGTGACTGGGTCCACAGACAAGGAGGTTTTTTCGGATGCAGGCGAGCTTTCATGCGGGGAACCGGGCGCGGCTGGCGGCGCTGGCCAAGCCGCAGTCCGTGCTGGTCTTCTTCTCCGGCGAGGAGATCCGCAAGACCAACGACGAGTACTATCCCTTCTACGCCGACCGCAGCTTTGTCTACCTGACGGGCATCGAGCAGAAGGAGTCCGTGTTCCTCTGCGTCAAGGAGGGGGAGGGAAGCTGGCGGGAGCGGCTCTACATCCTGCCCAGCGACCCCATGGCGGAGCGCTGGACGGGGCGGCGGCTGACCATGGCGGAGGCGGAGGCCCTCTCGGGCATCTCGGACATCCGCCCGGTGGGCCAGTTCGAGAGCGACCTGCATACGCTGGTGGCGGCGGGCCACTACTCCCAGGCCGTCGGGCAGGCGGAGCACCTGTATCTGGACCTGTACCGGGCCTCGACCCGGGACATCGACCGCCCGGCGCACCGGCTCCTGCAGACGGCGCAGCGGAACTACCCCTATCTGCGGCTCGAGAACGCCAACGCCCTCCTGCGCAAACTCCGGCTGATCAAGCAGCCCTGCGAGATCGAGGCCGTGCGCCGGGCGGAGGAGATCACTCGGGATGGCATCCTGGCGATGATGAAGGCCTCCCGCCCCGGCATGTACGAGTATCAGTACAAGGCGGAGTTCGACCGCGCCCTGGGCCAGTACGGGCCCCAGGGGCCGGGCTTCCCCTCGATCATCTCCGCGGGGCGGAACAACTTCTGCATCCACTATTACAGCTACACCGGCCAGGCGCAGGACGGGGACATGGTGCTCAACGACGTGGGCGCCCAGTGGGACAACCACACCACCGACGTCTCCCGCGGCTGGCCCTGCAACGGGCGCTTCACCGAGCGGCAGAAGCTGCTCTTCAACTGCGCGCTGCAGACCAGCAACCACATGTTCGCCACCGTCGCGCCGGGGATGCCGATGCGGGAGGTGGACGCGGAGATCCGCCGCTACAACGCCGCCCTGCTCAGGGACGCGGGCGTGCTGGATGAGGAGCGGAACATCGGCCGCTACATGTGGCACGGCGGCGCGCACCACGTGGGCTACGACGTGCACGACGTGGTCGAGACCCCGGAGACCATTGCCCCGGGGATGGTGTTCTGCATCGACGTGGGCATCTACCACGAGGACTGGGGCATCGGCTTCCGACTGGAGGACAATCTCCTGGTGACGGAGACAGGCTGCGAGAACCTGAGCGCCGCGATCCCCCGGACGGTGGAGGACATCGAGGACGTCATGCGGCACGGCTGAGAGCCAAACAAAAAACGGGCGCTGCCCGTTTTTTGTTTGTTGGAGGATCAACGCCGGATCCGCCGCGCGATGAGGCGCGCGATGCGCTCCGCCCGCTTCGGCTTCAGGGCCCGCACCGTGCGCCACCAGGCGATCACCGGGTCGGCCATCAGGCCGGAGAGCTCCTCGCCGAGGGTCAGCTCCGAGGCCCGCAGCGCGGGGTAGAGCTGGTCCATGTGCGCCGCGAAGAGGGCGGCGTGCTTCTGATAGATCCGCCGGAAGGCGGCCTCCGCCGCGGCGGGATCGGCGGCCAGGCGGGAGGAGCGGGAGACCTGCTTGATGCGGTAGTGGAAGAGCACCGCGTCCAGGCGCAGGGCCCGCAGGCCGGACTCCATCAGCGTGAGGAAGAAGTCATAGTCCTCCAGGCCGTCCGCGAAATCCTCCGCAAAGCCGCCAGCCTTCTCCCAGTCGGCCTTGCGGAACAGCGAGGTGACGAAGACGCAGTTCCCGCGCAGCATGTTCGCCAGCGTGGGCTCCGGCTGCTCCCAGGGGCCGCGCTTTGCGCCGAAGAAGTCGGCGCGGCAGGTGACCACGCCGAGGCTCCGGTCCGCCTCCAGGGCCGCCAGGGCCCGGGGCAGGTAGTCCGGCTCGATCGTGTCGTCCGCGTCCAGGGGGAGGATACGGCGGCCCGAGGCCGCGCGGATGCCCGCGTTGCGGGCGGCGGCGGGGCCAACGTGTTCCGTGCGCAGCAGGCGGCAGGCGGGGAAGTCCAGCTTCGCCAGCGCGGCGCGGGTCGCCTCGTCGTCCGAGCCGTCGTCGATCACGATCAGCTCCAGGGTGAGGCCGGGGTTCGCCTCCGCCGCGCGGCGCAGGGAGGCCACCGCCTCCGGCAGATAGGCGCCGTCGTTGTGGCAGGGCATGATGACGGAAACAGCCGGGCCGCTCATGTGCCGCCTCCCTCCAGATAGCTGATGTAGGCGTCGCAGACCTCCTGGGCCGGGCCGTCCATGCGCACGGTGCCGTGGTCGAGCCAGATGCACCGCTGGCAAAGCTCCCGGATCTGCTGCATGTTGTGGCTGACCATCAGCACGGTGGTGCCGCCCTGCATCATGGACATCATGCGGTCGTGGCTCTTCTTCTGGAAGGCCACGTCGCCCACGGAGAGAATCTCGTCCACGATCAGGATCTCCGGCTCCACGAGGGTGGCCACCGCGAAGGCGAGGCGCATCACCATGCCGGAGGAGTAGGTCTTGATGGGCTGGGCGATGAACTCGCCCAGCTCCGCGAAGGCGACGATCTCGTCGTAGCGCGCCTTGAGGAACTTCTCGTCGAAGCCGAGGATGGCCCCGTTCAGATAGATGTTGTCCGCGCCGGAGAGCTCGTAGTCGAAGCCGCTGCCCAGCTCGAGCATCGGGGCGATGCGCCCCCGGGTGACGACCTTCCCGCTGGTGGGGCGGTAGATGCCGGAGATCACCTTCAGTAGGGTGGACTTGCCCGCGCCGTTGCGGCCGAGGATGCCGACGACCTCGCCGGGCATGACCTCGAAGCTCACGTGGCCGAGGGCGGCGAAGTTCTCGTATTTCAGCTTCCCCTTCGCCTTGGAGATGAACCACTCCTTGAGGGAGTTGGTGCGGCTGGTGTTGATGCGGAAGGTCATGGAGACGTCCTCCGCCTGGATGATGGGCTGCGGTACCTGCGTCATATGGACGTCCCCCCTTTACAGATACAGTACGAAGCGATCCTGCGTCCGGCGGAAGACGGCCCAGCCGATGGCGAGCGTCCCGAGGGAGGCGATCAGGCAGTAGAGATAGGTGATCGGGGTGGGGGAGATGCCGCCGATGGTGATGGAGCGGACGAAGAAGATGAACTGATACAGCGGGTTGCAGTGGTAGAGCCCCTGCAGCGCGGCGGGGATGATGGACTCGGGGTAGAAGATCGGGGTCAGGAAATTCCAGACCGTCAGCATCACGCCCCAGAGGAACTGGATATCCCGGAAGAAGACCATCGCCGCGGAGAGCAGCAGCGCCATGCCGACGCAGAAAATCAGCAGGAAGCCCAGCGCCAGCGGCAGGAGCAGCAGCGATTTATGCGGCACGACGCCGGAGAGCAGCATCACGATCATCAGCGGGATCAGGGAGATGACCAGGTTCACCGCCGAGGAGAGCACCTTCGAGAGGGGATAGATGAACTTGGGCATATAGACCTTGGTGATCAGCGCCGCGTTGCCCACGATGGCGTGCAGGCCCAGGTTGGTCGCGTCGGAGAAGTAGTTGAAGATGATGATGCCGCTCATCAGGTAGGCGGGGAAATTGTCGATATCCGAGTGGAAGAGCGTGGAGAAGACCACGTAGTAGACGCAGGTCATCAGCAGCGGATTCAGAAAGGACCAGAGCACGCCAAGGACGCTGGCCTTGTACTTGACCCGGAAGTCCCGGACCACCAGGGTCTTGAGCAGGTAGGCGTAGCGCTCCCAGACGGCCTCCGCCTGGAGAATCAGGCTGGGGCGGCCCTCCCGGCGGCAGCGGTCGGTGTGGAGGATCAGGCCCAGCCCGGCGGCCCAGAGCGCGGCGGCCACGGGCCAGAAAAACTGCATGGCCCTCAGCCGATTCACGCCCTGCTGGCGCAGCACGAGGGAGCCCTCGTGGGCCTCGCCGCCGACGCGGAGCTCGCCGATCTCCTGCATCACGGCGGAGAAGCGCCCGGTCTTGATGGAGGTGCCGCCCCAGAAGGAGAGGCCGCCCCCGGCTTTGAGGGTCAGGCGGAGGGTCTGCCCGCGCCGCCCGACGACGGGCTGCGGGAGGGTCAGGCAGGTGAGGGCGTCCGGCTCGAAGTCCGCGGGCAGCACCTCCCAGGTCAGGAGCGGCGCGGCGTCGGGCGTGGCGGCCTCCGAGAGGGCGAGGCGCACCGGCTCCTCCGCCGGGGCGGCCCACTGGGAGCAGTCCAGCCAGAGGGCGTTCAGCTCATCCGCCCCCACGGTGAAGGTCTGACTGATCTCGCTCTGCGCGGTCAGCTCCGGGAGCACGGCGCCCCGGGAGGGCGCGGCGGTGGACACCGCCGTGCGCGACCAGTCGTCGTGGACGATCCACGCGAAAAGCGCGGCGACCGCCAGGAAGAGGGCGGTGTAGGCCGCGAGCCGCCGGGGGAGCGTCCATCGCCGGGCGGAAGGATTGGTTTGCTGGGTCATCGGGGGAAGCCCTCCAGTCAGGGTTGATAGTCGAAGGTGGTCTCGCCGCAGCGGGAGAGGACCTCCAGGTAGGCCGCCGCCTCGCGCTTCGCGCCGGGGAGGTCGTGGCCCCGGTAGTTGCCGCACTCCACGCGCTTCGCGCCGGGGATCGGGCCCTCGAAGGCCGCGGCGAAGGCGAAGGCGGCCCGGCACTGTTCCAGCACCTCGGCCCGGGAGACGGTGTCCCGGAAGATGATGTAGAAGCCGGTGCGGCAGCCCATTGGGCCCACGTAGACCACCTGGTCCGAGATGGCGCCGGAGCGCAGGAAGGTGGCCAGCAGGTGCTCCAAGGTGTGGAGCGCGCCCTGGCCCAGGTAGTCCCCGGCGTTGGGCGTCTTCATCCGCAGGTCGTAGGTCACGCAGTCCCCGTCCACGCGGGAGACGTACAGCCCGGGCCGGAGGACATCGTGGTTGACGGTGAAGGAGGCGATCTTTTTGTACATGGTTCTTTCCTCTTGTATAGCATGGGTCCGGAAAACAATCGTATCATAGCACAACGGCCCGGTTTTGGCAAACCCGGGCGCGCTCCAATCCTTGACAGTGCCGCGCCTTTTCAGTATAATAGGCGCGTTCCCGGAGGGGGAGCGTTCTTTTTTGCGCTCCGCGGGACGCTTGAAAGCCAAAAACAAGCTTCGATTGAGAGGAGAACCCGATCATGTCTGAGAGAAAGAAAATGACCCAGGCCGGCCTGGACAAGCTGCAGGCCGAGCTGGATCATCTGGTGCGCGACGTGCGCAACGAGATCGCCAAGGAGATTGAGTTCGCGCGCTCCTACGGCGACCTGTCCGAGAACGCGGAGTACACCGAGGCCAAGAAGCGGCAGGCCGAGAACGAGACCAAGATCGCCGAGCTGGAGGACATCATCAAGGTAGCCGAGGTCATCGCCGACGACGAGATCACCCTGGACAAGGTCTCCCTGGGCACGACCGTCACCCTGAAGACCCTCTCCGAGACGGACGAGGACTTCATGACCGTCAAGGGCGAGGTGGTCCGCTACGCCATCGTGGGCGACAACGAGGCGGATCCCCTGGCGGGCCGCATCTCCGACGAGAGCGAGGTCGGCCGCACGCTGATCGGCGCCTCCCTTGGCCAGAAGGTGGAGATTCCCCTGGACGGCTACACCCTGGTCTACCTGGTGGAGGCCATCGACAAGGGCGACGACCTGTGAGCGCCGAAGACTGAACGAGAACTGAGGAGACTGAGACCATGGCTGACTATCCCGTCACCCCCGGCACCCCGGCCCTGACCGAGCAGGAGATCATCCGCCGCCAGAAGCTGCAGCAGCTCTGGGACAAGGGGGAGAACCCCTATCTGATCACCCACTTCCCCGTGACCCACCGCTCGGCGGAGATCGTGGCGAACTTTGACGCGCTGGAGGGGCAGACCGTCCGCATCGCGGGCCGGATGCTCAGCCGCCGGATCATGGGCAAGGCGTCCTTCGCCCACATGCTCGACGGCGAGGGCGATATCCAGTTCTATGTCCGCCGGGACGACGTGGGCGAGGAGCCCTACGCGGACTTCAAGCAGTGGGACATCGGCGACATCGTGGGCGTGGAGGGCGCGGTCTTCAAGACCAAGACCGGCGAGATCTCCGTCCACGCGGCGAAGATCACCCTGCTCACGAAGTCCCTCAAGGTGCTGCCGGAGAAGTTCCACGGCCTGGTGGACACCGACCTGCGCTACCGCCAGCGCTATGTGGACACCATCGTGAACCCGGAGGTGCGGGATCTGTTCATCAAGCGCTCCAAGATCATCTCCGCCGTGCGGGAGTTCCTGGACAGCCGGGGCTTCCTGGAGGTGGACACCCCGGTGCTGCAGACCGTGGAGATCGGCGCGGCGGCGCGGCCCTTCCGCACCCACCACAACGCGCTGGATCTGGACATGCTCCTGCGCATCGAGACGGAGCTGTACCTCAAGCGCCTGATCGTGGGCGGCTTTGAGCGGGTCTACGAGCTGGGCCGCGTCTTCCGCAACGAGGGCATGGACGCCACCCACAACCCGGAGTACACCTCCCTGGAGACCTACCAGGCCTATGTGGACTACCACGAGGTCATGGAGATGGTGGAGCAGATGTTCGAGTTCGTGGCCATCCGCGCCACGGGCTCCAGCGACGTGCCCTACCAGGGCCAGGTGATCCACCTGGCGGCCCCGTGGAAGCGCATCAGCATGGCGGACGCCGTGAAGGAGGCCTGCGGCGTCGACTGGACCCAGTGGCAGAGCGACGAGGAGGCCCGGGCCGAGATGGACCGCCGGGACATCCACGTGGAGAAGGACGCCAAGCGGGGCGACTGCCTGGCCGCGCTCTTCGACGAGTATGTGGAGCACACCCTCGTGCAGCCGACCTTCATCGTGGACTACCCGGTGGAGATCAGCCCCCTGGCCAAGCGCAAGCCCGAGAACCCGGCGCTGACCGAGCGCTTCGAGTTCTTCATCACCGGCCACGAGATGGGCAACGCCTTCTCCGAGCTGAACGACCCCATCGACCAGCGCCGCCGCTTCGAGGAGCAGGTGGCCCAGCGGGCCGCCCAGGGCATCCACGCCGAGATCGACGAGGACTTCGTCACCGCGCTGGAGTACGGCATGCCGCCCACCGGCGGCCTGGGCATCGGCGTGGACCGCATGGTCATGCTGATGACCGACAGCCCCACCATCCGCGACGTCCTGCTCTTCCCCACGATGAAGCCGGTTTGATCATAAAGTCTGATTATAAAGGGCCGGCGACTGAATCGGCCCTTCCGCCGCCGCCCCGCGAAGGGCGGCGGTCCCCCTCCCCAGCAAGCTGGGGAGGTTTTTAGGTTCTGCACTTTAGCCCGGTCTCCCCATCTTTGATGGGGAGATGTCGCCGCAGCGACAGAGGGACCGGTTTTTTCAGCGCAGCAAGCTTGTTTGAGATTTGGATTCAATTGTACCTCGTGCGATGATTAGGCTGACGCCGCCCGGTGGGCAGGCTGCCCACCCCTTGACAGGCAAAATGTGTTAAGATAGGATATTGACAGCCGGGGTGAGATAAGGATGTCCGATCATCATCGAATCAGCACGGATGAGCTGCTGGCGCTCCTGTTCAAGGAGCGGAATCTGGAAGCGTTTCTCCAGCGGAATGAGTCCGCCTATCTGATGCCCTCCTTCAGCGACTATCTGAACGCCTGGTGCAGGCGGAATCTGGCGTACCCGGAGCAGGTCATCCGGCGCACCAACCTGGAAAAATCCTATGGCCACCAGCTCTTCACCGGCAAGCGCAACCCCTCCCGGGACACGGTGCTGCAGCTGGCTTTTGCCATGAAAGCCGATCTGGCCCAGGCCCAGGAGATGCTGCGGATCGCCCGGCGGAGCGTGCTCTATCCCCGCATCAAGCGGGACGCGGTGATCATCTACTGCCTCCACAACCATCTTTCCTTAGAGGACACGCAGAGCGTTCTCCAGGATCTCGGGCTGCCGCAGCTGGGAGGGCGAGAGACATGAGCGAGCTGAAGCGGATCGTGGCGGACATGGAGACCGTGTTCGCACAGAGCGGCTATCCGGCGGATTTCCTCGCAGACTACGATCAGATGGAGTGCCTGGCGAGCCACCCGGGGCGGGAGACCTTCCTCGTCCGGCGCAAGGACAGCGGCGAGACGGCGGTGGCCTCCTGCTACGACCGGACGGCCTTCCCCATCCGCCCGGACATCCGCCTCCTGCGGGAGCTGAACCACCCGGGCTTGCCGCGCTATCTGGAGGAGTACCGGAACGAGCGGATGATCTGCGTCGTGCGGGAGTACATCCCGGGCGAGACCCTGAGCGTCTACGCCCGCGAGCGGCAGCTCACCCTGCGGCAGATCGCCGCCATCGGGGAGGAGCTGTGCGATATCCTGCATGTGCTCCACACCCACGAGCCGCCGGTGATCCACCGGGATCTCAAGCCGGAGAACGTCATCATCCGGCCGGACGGCTCCGCCGCCCTGATCGATTTCGACATCTCCCGCGCTGTGAAGACCGAGGCCCAGACGGACACCTTCTTCTTCGGCACCAAGGGCTATGCGCCGCCGGAGCAGTACGGCTTCGGCCAGACGGACGCCCGCGCGGATATCTACGCCCTGGGGGTGCTGCTGCGGTGGCTCGTCACCGGCAGCGCCCGGGAGAACCGCAACGTCCGCATCGACGGGCGGCTCCAGGGCGTCATCGACCGCTGCACGGCCTTCTCGCCGGAGGACCGCTATGCCGATGTGCTGAAGGTGCGGGACGCCCTGCGCGCGGTGCGGACACGCCCCCGGCGGATCCGGCCGGCGGTCGCGGCGGCGCTGGCGGCCGCGGCGGCGGCGCTGCTGCTGTGCGGCTTCGCGGTGGGGCGGTGGACGGACTGGCTCCGCCCGCCGGAGCGGATCGCCTTTGCGGAGCCGCTGGTGGAGCGGGCGGTGCGCCTGCAGCTGGGGAAGGCGCGGGGCGCGCTGACCCCGGAGGAGCTCGCCGGCGTCCGCAGTCTGTATATCTACGGGACGGAGGCCTTCCCGGACTTCGATGGCTACAGCCGCTGCACGGTCGACGGGAGCTCGCCGGGGTCAGTGCGGACGCTGGACGATCTGCGCCTGCTGCCCGGGCTGGAGAGCTTCTTCATGGGGCGGGAGGGGCTGGTGGACGTCTCCGCCCTGGGGGAGCTGCCCCAGCTGCGCTCCGTCGAGCTCAAGCACATGAAGGTCTATAGCGTCGAGGACCTCGCCAGGGACCGCCGGCTGGAGTACGCGGTGCTCTTCGACATCGGGGTGAGCGATTTCACGCCGCTGGAGAACTGCCCCTGGCTGACGACCCTGGACGTGGGGCTGAACCCTGTCACCGATCTGCGGCAGCTGGGGACGCATCCGGGCGTCCAGAGCCTGGGGCTCATGTGGCTGAAGCTGGACAGCCTGGAGGGGCTGCCGGCGCGCTTCCCGGCCGTGCGGACGGTCAGCCTGCAGCACAGCGGCTCCGTGGATCTGACGCCCCTGCGGGAGCTCCCGAGGCTGGAGACGGTCTATGTGCTGGCGGAGCAGGCCGGGGCCGCGGAGGCCGCGCTGGCGGGAGGCGGCGTCACGGTGCAGGTGACGGAAAACTGAGACGGAAGGTGGGCGGACTGCCCACCTTTTTCAGCGCCTTTTGTGCTATGCTATACTTATTAAAACAGCATGGTAAACTGTTCAGCCGCACGGGTATTGCGACTGAAACCTCTCTGTCGCTGCGGCGACATCTCCCCTTTACTGTGAAAATACGAAGTATTTTCATTTATCGTGTTAAATAGTACTTTGTACTATTTATGGTTATTTCAGGGGAGACAGGGGTTAAAAGTGACTCAAAGCCTCCCCTGAAAGGGGAGGGGGACCGCTTGCGGTGGAGAGGTTTCGCTGCACGACTGAAGGAATACACAGCATGAAAGCAACCGGGAGGGACGCAGAGATGAGACGGCTTTCCAGACTGACAGCCCTGCTGCTGGCGGCGGTTTTTCTTTTCGCGGGCGGCGCGCTCGCCGATTCGATCACGCTTCCGGCTGACCTCGAGGCCATCGAGGCGGAGGCCTTCGCGGGCTGCGAGAGCCTGTCGGGCGTGTTGTATATCCCGGCGGAGATCGAGGTGGATGAAACTGCCTTCGACAATACGCCCAACCTGACGGTTACACGATCCCCCTGGCGGGTCGCCGTCATTGGCGACAGCGAAACCCCGTGGGACGTCTCGCTGAACAATGACGTCTGGTCGGCGGTCAGCGATTTCTGCGGGGCTCGGGACGTGCCCTGCGTCTACCGGACGAGCGTGGCGGGCGCGGTCAGCGAGGGCTGCAACGTGGTCATCACGGTGGGCTTCCTGACGTCGATGGATGTGACGGAGGCGCAGACGGCTTACCCGGACGTGCGCTTCATCTGCCTCGACGCCGAGGTGGACAGCCAGCAGAACAATGTATACGCTGTTCAGTACAGGGCGGATCAGGCGGGCTTCATGGCGGGCTACGCGGCGGTGAAGATGGGCTACCGCGCCCTGGGCTTCATGGGCGGTATCTCTGATGTCCCGGATGTGGTGAGCTACGGCCAGGGCTTTGTGCGCGGAGCAAACCAGGCCGCGGTGGAGCTGGACATCGCGGACTATGTCACCGTCGCGTACACCTATACGGAATCGTTTGCGCCGAACCAATTGGCTTACCAGACGGCGAAGTCCTGGTATCAGGCGGGGACGGAGATCATCTTCTGCGCCGGCGGCGACCAGGGCGAATCGGTTGTCCAGGCCGCCGCCGAGCAGGGCGGCAGAATGATCGGCGTGGACACGGATCAGCGGCGTCTGTACGGCGGCAATGTCGTGACCAGCGCGATGAAGAACCTCGGCTACACGGCGGCGGACGCGCTCTCCCGCATCCTGTCCGGCGGCTGGGACGCCATCGGCGGGACCAGCCCGAGGCTCGGCGTGATCAGCTCCAGCCCGGCGAACAACCATGTCTGCCTGGCGGCGACGACGCAGTTTGGCGGCGATTTCAGCAGCGCGGACTATTCGTCGATGGTTGGAAAGCTCTATGGCGGCGAATACAGCGCCTCGGGCGCTTACCAGATTGCAGTCAACAGCAGCCCTGTCCTGCCGGACGTGACGGTATCCTCCGCCGCGAAACTCCGGGCGATGGGCAGCCCGCTGCGCGGCACGATCCGGGTGGTCTCCGACAACAACGCGCCGGTGGATCTGACTTGGCCGGTGACGCTGAACGGCGAGCTCCGCGTGGAGACCGGCAGCAACCAGTTCAGCAGCCTGCGCATCTGCGAGGGCGGCAGCCTGACGCTCGCGCAGGGCAGCGTCGCGGGCAGCTACAGCGGCTGGGATCCGGTGTACGGCGGCCCGACCTCCGTCGCCCAGATCTGGGTGGAGGGCGGCACGCTGGACGCCTCCCAGGGTGAAATCGTCGGCTACTCCACGGTCTTTATCCGCGGCGGCACGTACATTGAGCCGACGGGCGAGGGGAGCGACGACGTCTATGTGATCGGCGGCGCGCTCAGCGAGGCCATGCTCCAGGGCTTCCTGGCGGACCCCCGCGTGGACGAGGTCTTCATCCAGGAGAATATGACGCTGACGGAGGATATCGACCTCAGCGTCAGCATGCAGATCATGGAAGGGAATGAAGGCATGCACCCCGCGGTCACGATCGGCAGCGGCGTGACGGTGATCGTGCGCAGCGGCGCTACCCTGAGCATTAACAATGGCTGCGTGCTCACGGTCGCCGCAGGCGGAAAGCTCTGCGTGGAAAACGGGGGCAATGTGTTCGGAGACGTCCAGGTCCAGGACGGAGGCTTTTACGGCGAACTGATCAAAGTAGCTGTGGTCGGGGATGAAGCGGACCTGACGAAGGAGACGCTGAACCGGGACGTCTGGTCGGCGGTCAGCGCCTTCTGCGAGAACCGGGACATCGCCTGTGTGTATAAGACGGATGTAGCGAGCGCCCTCGGCGAGGGCTGCAATGTGGTCATCACGGTGGGCTTCATGGCGTCAATGGATGTGACGGAGGCGCAAACGGCTTACCCGGACGTGCGCTTCATCTGCCTCGACACCGATGTGGAAAGCCAGCAGGACAATGTCTACGCCGTTCAGTACAGGGCGGACCAGGCGGGCTTCATGGCGGGCTACGCGGCGGTGAAGATGGGCTACCGCGCCCTGGGCTTCATGGGCGGAATGTCTGAAGTCGCGGACGTTGTGAGCTACGGCCAGGGCTTCCTGCGCGGGGCCAACCAGGCTGCGGCGGAGCTGGTTGCGGCGGAGCTGCTGGACGCAGCGGACGATGTAACGGTCGCCTATGCATATACCGGCACATTCGGACCGGAGGACAGCGTGTACAATCTCGCGGCCGGCTGGTACGGCAGCGGCGTGGAAATCATCTTCTGCGCAGGCGGAAACCAGGGCGAGAGGGTCGCGGAGGCCGCCAACGCACTGAACGGCAAAATGATCGGCGTGGACACCGACCAGCGGTACACCTACGGCAGCGGCAATATTGTGACCAGCGCGATGAAGAACCTCGGCTATACGGCGACGGACGCGCTCTCCCGCATCCTGTCCGGCGGCTGGGACGCCATCGGCGGCACCTGCCCGAGGCTCGGCGTGGTGAGCGCCACCCCGGCGGACAACCATGTCCGCCTGGCCCCGTCCACCCAGTTCGGCGGGGATTTCAGCGGCGCGGACTACGCGGCTATGGTCGCAAAGCTTTTGAGCGGCGAGTACAGCGCCTCGGGGGAGCTGCAGATTGCGGTGCACGACGGTCCGGTGCAGCCGTGACGGTACAGACCGGCCCTTCCACCGCCGCCCTCCGCGGGGCGGCGGTCCCCCTCCCCAGCAAGCTGGGGAGGTTTTCAGATACTGCACTTTA
>CAMVAJ010000057.1 GCA_947165425.1 uncultured Clostridia bacterium | reverse complement strand
TTGATGAAGACGAAATCAGAAATGCACAGCCAGATCAGGGAAAAGCATTTGGAATCAAGGCTGTATTTATTAATGGCTGTCCTGTCCTGGAAGATGATAAACTAGATGCACAAGCCTTAAAAACAACGGGCATGTCATTACGTGTATGAGAACATAATAAGCATGAAAACAAAAAAACCGAAAACCCTATGGTTTTCGGTGCATGGAGCTGATGGGCGGATTTGAACCGCCGACCTCATCCTTACCAAGGATGCGCTCTACCGACTGAGCTACATCAGCATCTTGCGGACAACGGTGCTATTATAGCACACATTCAGAAAAAATCAACCCTCTTTGAAAGAAAATCTGCAAAAAATCTTGCCCGCGGCCAATTCAGTGAATCGGCCCCGGCGGAAGGGCCGCAGGCGCTTTCCCGGCAAACGAAAGCCCCCTGTAAATCCTGGATTCACAGGGGGTCTCATGTGCCGAAGGCGGGGGTCGAACCCGCATGCCCTCGCGGGCGACGGATTTTGAATCCGTTGCGTCTGCCAATTCCACCACTCCGGCTCACGGGTTTGAGTATAGCATAATCCGTGCCAAATTGCAAGGCAGCCTGTCCTCGCCCGGCGCCGAAAACGGCCCGCCTCATCGGCGGGCCGTCCCGGCGCTTACGCGCTTAGTTGCTGCTCTCCCGGCGGGGCGGGCGGCGGTTGCCGCCCTCGCTGCGGCGGGGAGCCGCGTCGTAGGTGATGTCGTTGCGGATCAGGTCGATGCCCTTGGGGCCGATCTCGGAAATCTTGACCTCCAGCTCGTCGCCGATCTTCACCACATCCTCGACCTTCTCCACGCGGTGGTTGGCCAGCTTGGAGATGTGGATCATGCCATCCTTGCCGGGGGCCAGCTCCACAAAGGCTCCGAAGTTCATGATGCGCACCACGCGGCCGGTGAACACGTCGCCCACCTGGAAGTCGCGGGCAATGCCCTCGATGATGCCGCGGGCCTTCTCCGCCGCCTCGGCGTCGGGGGTGGAGATGAAGACGCGGCCGTCGTCCTCGATGTCGATCTTGACGCCGGTCTCGGCGATGATCTTGTTGATCATCTTTCCGCCGGGTCCGATGACCTCGCGGATCTTCTCGGGGTTGATCGTGAAGCGGATGATCTTCGGGGCGTACTGGTTCAGCTCCTCGCGGGGCGCGCCCAGGCAGGAGAGCATCTTCTCCAGGATGAAGAGACGGCCCTGCAGCGCCTGCGCCAGCGCGGTGCGGAGGATCTCACGGCTGATGCCGCCGATCTTGATGTCCATCTGGATGGCGGTGATGCCGTTCATGGAGCCCGCCACCTTGAAGTCCATGTCGCCCAGGAAGTCCTCCAGGCCCTGGATGTCGGTCAGCACCGCCAGCTTGTCGCTCTCGGTGTCCTTGATCAGGCCCATGGCCACGCCGGCCACCGGCGCGGTGATCGGCACGCCCGCGTCCATCAGGGACAGGGTGGAGCCGCACACGGAGGCCATGGAGGAGGAGCCGTTGGAGGAGAGGATTTCGCTCACCAGACGCAGGGCGTAGGGGAACTCGTCCTCGGAGGGGATCACAGGGATGAGCGCGCGCTCCGCCAGCGCGCCGTGGCCGATCTCGCGGCGGCCGGGGCTCTTCAGGCGGCCCGCCTCGCCGGTGGCGTACGGCGGCATGTTGTACTGGTGGATGTAGCGCTTGAAGGTCTCGTTGGACAGGCCGTCCAGCACCTGGCCCTCGCTCACCGGGCCCAGGGTGGTCACGGTCAGGGCCTGGGTCTGGCCGCGGGTGAAGACCGCGGAGCCGTGCACCCGGGGCAGCACGCCCACCTCGCACCAGATGGGGCGAATCTCGGTGAGCTTGCGGCCGTCCGCGCGGACGCCCTCGTCCAGGATGCGGCGGCGCATGACCTCTTTGTTCAGATAGTACAGCGCGTCGGCGATCTCGTCCTCGCGCCCGGGGAACCGCTCGGAGAGGGCCTCGATGGTCTCGGCCTTCACCTGCGCCTCGCGCTGCTGACGCTCATAGCGCTCGAAGGTGTCAAAGGTCCACTTCGCCTTGTCGTAGGCGTACTCGCGGACGGCGGCCTTCACGTCGTCGCCGGTCTTGATCAGCGGGACCTCAACCTTCTCCTTGCCGATCTCCTTGACGATCATGTCCTGGAATTCCACCAGCTTCTTGATCGCCTCGTGGGCGAACATGATGCCGTCCAGCATCACGTCCTCGCTCAGCTCGTTCGCGCCGGCCTCCACCATCATGATGGCTTCCTTCGTGCCGGCCACGTACAGGCTCATGTCGGAGATCTTGCGCTGCTCCTCGTCGGGGTTGAGGACATACTGTCCGTTCACCCGGCCCACGTGCACCGCGCCGGTGGGGCCGCCCCACGGAATGTCGGACACGGCGATGGCGATGGAGGAGCCGATCATGGCCGGGATTTCCGGCGGCACGTCCTGCTCCACGGAGAGGATGGTCACCACGACCTGCACGTCGTTGCGCATGCCCTTGTTGAACAGGGGGCGCAGCGGGCGGTCGATCAGGCGGCAGGTCAGGGTCGCCTTATCGGTGGGCCGGCCCTCGCGCTTGATGAAGCCGCCGGGGATCTTGCCCACGGAGTACTGCTTCTCCTCCACGTCCACGGCGAGGGGGAAGAAGTCCACGCCCTCGCGGGGGGTGGGGGCCATGGTCACGTTGACCATGACGACCGTGTCGCCCAGGTGCACCCAGACCGAGCCGTTGGCCTGCTCGCAGTACTTGCCGAACTCCAGCGTCAGCGTGCGGCCGCCGAGATCCATGCTGAATTTCTTGGATTCCATGTGTTCGTTTCTCCTTCTCTTCTTTTCTCTTCCGGCGCGGCGTCATTGTCAGAAAATGGCCGCCCGTGCGGTTTGCTCCGCGCTGGGCGGCCATCCTTTATGCTCTCCGCGCTGTCCGCTTTCCCTTTGCTTACTTGCGCAGGTTCAGACGGGCGATCAGGCTGCGGTAGCGCTCGATATCGGTCTTCTTCAGATAATCGAGCATGCCGCGGCGGCGGCCGACCATCAGCAGCAGGCCACGGTTGGAGTGGTGGTCGTTCTTGTTGTTCTTCAGGTGCTCGTTGAGGTGGTTGATGCGATCCGTCAGCAGCGCGATCTGCACCTCTGGGGAACCGGTGTCGCCCTCGTGCAGGGCATAGGTCTGGATGATTTCCGCCTTGGTCATGGTCTCTTCCTCCGTTTTGGTCCACTGTGGGACATAATATGGGTTCAATCGCCGAATCCTCAGCGCGCCGTCGGAGTGATCGGCAGCCCGAGCGATCGGTTCCAAGCCCGACGCCTATTGTAGCAGATCCCACAATATTTGTAAACGGTGAAATTTGGGAAACGGGGCCGCCAAAGCCGGCTTTTTTTGCAAAATCCCCGCCGTGAAGACGGCGGGGACGCAGGTTTAACGGATCTGGGCGTGCCGCTCCTGCAGGGACTGCACGGCGCTCTCCCCCTGCTGCACGGTCAGGATGCCCTTCGCGCTGGCCAGGGCGGCCGCGATGGTCGTGATGTAGGGGACGCGGCTCTTGATGCAGGCCTTGCGGATATAGCTGTCGTCGGTGCCGTTGCCCGCGCCGATGGGCGTGTTGACCACCAGCTGCACCTTGCCGTTGGTGATCACGTCGTAGCAGTCCGGACGGCCCTCGTTGATCTTGCAGACGGTCTTGACCTCGACCCCCGCCTCGCGCAGGCAGGCGGCGGTGCCGCTGGTGGACAGGATCTCGAAGCCCGCCTCGCGGAAGAGCCGGCCCACCTCGACCACCTCGGCCTTGTCCTTGTCGTTGACGGTGATGAGCACCGTCCCCTTCATGGGCAGGGGGAGCTTCGTGGCCTCCTCCGCCTTGAAGTAGGCCTCCCCCACCGTGTCCGCGATGCCGAGGACCTCGCCGGTGGAGCGCATCTCCGGCCCCAGGAGCGGATCCACCTCGGGGAACATATTGAAGGGGAAGACGGCCTCCTTCACGCCGAAGTGCGGGATGGCGCGCTCCTTCAGCCCCTCCAGCGGGGAGGGCTTGCCCGTGAACTCGCTCGTGATGATCTCCGTGGCCAGGGGCACCATGCCGATGGCGCAGACCTTGGAGACCAGCGGCACCGTGCGGCTGGCGCGGGGGTTGGCCTCCAGGACGTAGACCACGCCGTTCTCGATAGCGTACTGCATGTTCATCAGGCCGCGGACGTGCATCTCCTGGGCGATGCGGCGGGTGTACTCCTTGATCGTCTCCAGCTGCTCCGCGGGGATGTTCTGGGAGGGGATGATGCAGGCGGAGTCACCGGAGTGGACGCCCGCCAGCTCGATGTGCTCCATCACCGCCGGGACGTAGGCGTGGGTGCCGTCCGCGATGGCGTCCGCCTCGCACTCCATCGCGTGCCGCAGGAAGCGGTCGATCAGGATCGGCCGGTCCGGCGTCACGCCGACGGCGGCGTCCATATAGCTGTGGAGGGTCTCGTCGTCATAGACGACCTCCATGCCGCGCCCGCCCAGCACATAGCTGGGCCGCACCATCACCGGGAAGCCGATGCGGTGGGCGATCTCCCGGGCCTCGGCGTAGTTGACGGCCATGCCGGACTCCGGCATCGGGATGCCGAGCTTGTCCATCATCGCCCGGAACAGGTCCCGGTCCTCCGCCATGTCGATGACGGCGGGCGGCGTGCCGAGGATGTGGACGCCGTTCTTCTCCAGGTCCGCGGCCAGGTTCAGCGGCGTCTGGCCGCCGAACTGGGCGATGACGCCCAGGGGCTTCTCGTGGCGGTAGATCGCCAGCACGTCCTCCAGCGTCAGGGGCTCGAAGTAGAGCTTGTCGGAGGTGTCGTAGTCGGTGGAGACGGTCTCCGGGTTGCAGTTGACGATGATGGTCTCGAAGCCCGCCGCGCGCAGCGCCTTGGCCGCGTGGACGCAGCAGTAGTCGAACTCGATGCCCTGGCCGATGCGGTTGGGGCCGCCGCCCAGGATCATGATCTTTTTCTCCCCTGCTAAGGGCGCGGTGGCCTTGGCCGGGTGGTAGGTGGAGTAGTAGTAGGCGCTGTCCGGCGTGCCGGAGACGTGGACGCCCTCCCAGGCCTCTGTGATCCCGGCGTCCTCCCGCGCCTGACGGATGGCGTCCTCCGGCACGGCGAGGATCTGGCTGAGGTACTTGTCGCTGAAGCCGTCCAGCTTCGCCTGCCGGAGCGCGTCCGCCGCCGGCACCTGCCCCTTGCGGGCCAGCAGCGCCTCCTCCTCGGCCACCAACTCCCGCATCTGCTCGATGAAGTAGGGCTTGATCGCGGTCAGGCGGTAGAGCTCCTCCACCGTCGCGCCCTTGCGCAGGGCCTCGTACATGACGAACTGCCGCTGGCTCGTCGGGAAGCGCAGCAGGGCCAGCAGCTCCTCCTTCGTCTTCCCGTGGAAATCCTTCGCGAAGCCCAGGCCGTAGCGGCCGTTCTCCAGCGAGCGGATCGCCTTCTGGAAGGCCTCCTTGTAGGTCTTGCCGATGGACATGACCTCGCCCACGGCCCGCATCTGGGTGCCCAGCTTGTCCTCCACGCCCTTGAACTTCTCAAAGGCCCAGCGGGCGAACTTGATCACCACATAGTCCCCGTCGGGGACGTACTTGTCCAGCGTCCCGTACTTGCCGCAGGGGATCTCGTCCAGCGTCAGGCCGGCGGCCAGCATCGCGGAGATCAGCGCGATCGGGAAGCCCGTGGCCTTCGAAGCCAGGGCCGAGGAGCGGGAGGTGCGGGGGTTGATCTCGATGACGATGATGCGGCCCGTCTGGGTGTTGCGGGCGAACTGGACGTTCGTGCCGCCGATGACCTGCACCTCGTTCACGATGCGGTAGGCCTGCCGCTGCAGCTCGGCCTGCACGTCCTGCGGGATGGTGAGCATCGGCGCGGAGCAGAAGGAGTCGCCGGTGTGGACGCCCATCGGGTCGATGTTCTCGATGAAGCAGACCGTGATCATCTGCCCCTTCGCGTCGCGTACGACCTCCAGCTCCAGCTCCTCCCAGCCGAGCACGCTCTCCTCCACCAGCACCTGGCCCACCAGGCTCGCCTGCAGGCCGCGGGCGCAGACGGTCTCGAGCTCCTCCTTGTTGTACACCAGGCCGCCGCCCGCGCCGCCCATCGTGTAGGCCGGGCGGAGCACCACCGGGTAGCCCAGGGTGTCGGCGATTTTCAGCGCCTCCTCCACGGAGTAGGCGACCTCGGACCGGGCCATCTCGATGCCCAGCTTGTTCATGGTCTTTTTGAACTCGATCCGGTCCTCGCCGCGCTGGATGGCGTCCACCTGCACGCCGATGACCTTCACGTTGTATTTGTCCAGGATGCCCTGCTCCGCCAGCTCCGAGCAGAGGTTCAGGCCGCTCTGCCCGCCGAGGTTGGGCAGGATCGCGTCCGGGCGCTCCTTGGCGATGATCTGCTCCAGCCGCTGCACGTTCAGCGGCTCGATATAGGTGATATCCGCGATGCCGGGATCCGTCATGATGGTGGCGGGGTTGGAATTGACCAGCACGATCTGATAGCCCAGCTGGCGCAGCGCCTTGCAGGCCTGGGTGCCTGAATAGTCGAACTCACAGGCCTGGCCGATGATGATCGGTCCCGAGCCAATAATCAGTACCTTGTGAATGTCCTGCCGCTTGCCCATTCAGCTCATCTCCCGTTTTCGTCGCATGTTGTGCCTTCCCATCATGGGCTTCCCCGCCTGGAATCGTCCTATTATAGCAGGCCAGCCCCGGCTGAACAAGGGAAGGACAGGGAAAAAACAGTTCGGTTTTCGACATGCCCCGCGCCGTGCTTTCCGCGGGGCAGCAAAAAACCGTCCCGGCTGGGACAGTTTTGAAAGCATAACTTACGCGTTCTTGGCAACCTCCACCAGCTTGGCGAAGGCGGCGGCGTCGTTCACGGCCAGGTCGGCGAGCATCTTGCGGTTCACGCACACGTTGGCCTTCTTCAGACCGTTGATGAACGTGGAGTAGCTCATGCCGTTCAGGCGGGTGGCAGCGTTGATACGCACGATCCACAGGCGGCGGAAGTCGCGCTTGCGGAGCTTGCGGCCCTTATAGGCATAGCGCAGGGAGCGGCGGACCTGCTCCGTCGCGGCGCGGTACTGCTTGGATTTAGCGCCCCAGTAGCCCTTGGCCAGTTTCATGACCTTGCGCTTTTTCTTTTGAGCGGTGACAGCTCTCTTGATACGAGCCATGGTTCATTCCTCCTTGTATGGCCAAAGTCTTATTTGTAGGGCAGGAGCTTGTGGATGGTGCGAGCCTCCGCCGCGTTATCCACAACGCCGTCGTTGCGCAGATGGCGGGTGCGCTTGGTGGTCTTGAGCCGAACCTGATGGTTGGCGTTCATCTGCTTGTGCTGAACGATACCGGTCTTGCTGAAAGAAAAGCGCTTGGCGGCACCGCGGTGCGATTTCTGTTTCGGCATGGGTGGGTCCTCCTTCCTTATTGTGCCTGCGACAGGCGGGTTATTCCTGCGCCGTCTGCTCGGCGGCGGCTTTCTCCCGGGCGGCCTTCTTCTCGGCAAAGGATGCCTTGGCGGCCTTTGGAGCCAGGATCATGATCATGTTGCGGCCATCCATCACCGGGCGGCGCTCGACGGCGCTCACCTCCGCGCAGCGGGCGGCGAAGTCCTGCATTACCTTCAGGCCAATCTCGCTGTGCGTGATCTGTCTGCCGCGGAAGCGAATGGAGACGCGCACCTTGTCGCCGTTCTCGAGGAATTTGATGGCAGCCTTGGCCTTGGTCTGCACGTCATTCTCCGCGATGGTGGCGGAAAGCTGCACCTCTTTGATCTCCACGACCCGCTGATTCTTCCGGTTCTCGCGCTCCTTGCGGGACTGCTCATAGCGGTACTTGTCGTAGTCCATCAGCTTGCATACCGCGGGACGCGCGGTGGGCTGAATCGCCACGAGATCCAAGCCGCGCTCCTCCGCCAGGGCCAGGGCCTTGACTGTGAGCATGACCCCGAGCTGCGTGCCGCCCTCATCGATCAGGCGGACCTCCCGGTCACGAATTTCTTCATTGATCATCAGATCGTAAGCGATGTCCATACACCTCCAAACTGTTCCTCCCGCGCTTCCCTCCGCCATAGACAGAGAAAAGCGACGGATCCATACCCGTCGCTCAAAACACATCACAAGATGCCTTGAACCCGGCAGCGTGAGCCGCGCAAGGTGAGAGACGGGCAAGCCTCTGCTTGATACCTGCGTATCTTACCATGTTTGCCCGGCTCTGTCAAGGGTTTTTCGCCCGCCGTCGCCATTACCACTTGTAGTTCATCGCCATGGAGACGCAGCTCTGGTGGGTGGCGTCCACCTGGTGGGTGCCGTGGGTCATGCTGCCGTAGAAGTGGATGCAGAAGTGACCCGGGAAGTTGTTGTTGCTGATGGTGGTCGTGCCGTGGGGCATTCCGTTCATGGAGCCCGCGTACACGTGCCCGTTGTAGAGCACCAGTACCGGCCGCCGGTGCCAGGACCAGCTCCCGTAGATGGATTTCATCACGGCGGTGTCCGCCTTGGTCAGCGGCATGGTGTCCATATGGTTCCCGCCCGCCCAGCGCTTGCACTGGAAGGTCTTCCCGCTCTTGCAGTCCTTGACGGTGAAGACCGCGCCGCGCGGGATGGTGTTCTCGTTCCCGTCGAACCAGTCCAGCTGCTCGGTGACGTAGTCCTCCTCGAGGACCTGGCCGAACATCGCGCCGATGGTCTGCTTGCTGGCCACGCCCGTGCTCCGCAGGTGCTTGGCGCTCTGCAGCCGCATCACCGCGCTGCGGGTGGCGGTGCCGTAGATCCCGTCGATGGCGCCCTTGTAGTAGCCCATCGCCTGCAGGCAGCGCTGCAGCTTTTTCACATTCGCGCCCGTGTGCCCGGGGGCGCAGGCGGAAGGCTTGCCGATCTTCTTCAGCTCCTTGAGGAGCTTCTCGTCCTTCGAGACCGAGCCGGACTTGCCCTGGCTCGAGGAGCCCGAGGAGCCGGAGGAGCTGCTCTTGCCGGAGGAGCGTCCCCCCGCGACGGAGACATAGGTTTTCAGCACATAGCCCTTGAACTTGCCGTAGGTGACGCGGTACCACTCCCCGCTGGAGCCGGTGATATAGACCGTGGCCCCGCGGCGAAGGGTCTGCAGCGCCGAAGCATTCTTGCTGGCGGAGGCCCGCAGCACCAGGGAGGAGGTGGAGACCGTCCCCTCCTGCACCGCCAGCGCGGTGAGCGGCGAGAGCACCAGCGCAATCAGCAGCGCGATCAGCCCCAGCCGCAGCCGGCGGGTCCAATTTGCGGTCATCCCGCTCACCTCCTTCTCACAGCATTCCAACCGGCGGTCAGGGCCAAAGCTCCCCTTCCGCTCGGGTACAGCCTAAATATATTACGAAACTGTTTCAATGTCAATACAAAATAATGTATTTTGCGTGAATTCTCGTCTATTTTCCCTGGAGGGGCCGTCTTCGCGCCGAGCCTTGATTTCCGCCGCGGCATCCGCTATAATGCCCCTTGCGCTGTCGGCGCGCCGCCCGCGGCCCCCAGCGCGAACCTGCGATTTGGATGTGATTCTATGACCATTTTGATCGTCTGCGACGTGCTGGGCCAGGAGAACAACGGCACCACCATCGCCGCCATGAACCTGGTCCGCTACCTCCGGGAGCGGGGGCACGAGGTGCGCGTCGTCTGCCCGGACCAGGAAAGGAGCGGCCAGGACGGCTTCTATGTCGTGCCCCAGCTCAACGTCGGGCCCTTCAACCACTATGTCCAGCGCAACGGCGTCGTCATCGCCCGGGGCGATCAGCGCGTCCTCCGCCAGGCCATGGCCGGCGCGGACGCGGTGCATGTCATGATCCCCTTCATGCTGGCCCACGCCGCCGTCCGCATGGCCCGGGAGCTGGGCAAGCCGCTGACCGCCGGCTTCCACTGCCAGGCGGAGAACATCACCAACCACCTGTTCCTGATGAACAGCCCGCGCGCCAACGACCTCGCCTACAAGGCCATGTGGCGTCTGGTCTACCAGTATGTGGATCTGATCCACTACCCCACCCAGTTCATCCGGGAGATCTTCGAGTCCGAGGTGGGACCCACCCGGGGCTGCGTCATCTCCAACGGCGTCAACAGCCGCTTTGTCCGCACGGCCGCAGAGCGGCCCGAGGCCTGGCAGGATAAATTCGTGATCCTCTCCACCGGGCGCTACAGCAAGGAAAAGTCCCACCACGTGCTGCTGGAGGCCGTCGCGAAGAGCGCCCACCGGCAGGAGATCCAGCTGGTGCTGGCCGGGGAGGGCCCGCTGCACGAGGCGCTGCAGGCCCAGGGGGCGGCGCTGCCGAACCCGCCCGTCATGCGCTTCTTCTCCCGGGACGAGATGGTGCGGGTCATCAACAGCGCGGACCTCTATGTCCATGCGGCGGAGATCGAGATCGAGGCCATCTCCTGCCTGGAGGCCATCTCCTGCGGGCTGGTGCCGGTGATCGCCGACTCGCCCCGCTCCGCCACCCGCTTCTTCGCCCTGGGCGAGGAGAACCTTTTCCGCTGCAACGACAGCGCCCATCTGGCGGAGCGCATCGACTGGTGGATCGAGCACCCGCGGGAGCGCCTCGCCCGCAGCGAGGCCTATCAGGGCTACACCCGCCAGTTCGAGCAGTCCCGGTGCATGGCGGCCATGGAGCAGATGATCCTGGACAACGCCGCCCGCCGGCATGAGGGAGGTCTTTCGGAAGCATGACCCCCCGCAGAACCATCTACTATCATGATCCGCTCCGCGACGACTTTGCCGGGACCCACCTCAAGGCCCGCCCGCTGGGAGAGAACTTTCCCTATATCCACCCCTCGCGGGTCTGGCGCGCCGCCTCCGGGCTGGCCTGGGCCGCGCTGCTGCCGGCAGTCTGGCTCGGGAACCATGTCTGGTTCGGCGTCCGGGTCCGGAACCGGCGGGCGCCGCGCGGGCTGAAAACCGGCGTCTTCCTCTACGGCAACCACACCCAAGCCTTCCCCAACGCCACCATGCCGACGCTCCTGGCCTTCCCCCGCCGGGCCTATGTGCTGGCCAGCCCGGACGCGCTGAGCATCCCCCTCATCAGCCGTCTGGTCCAGATGCTCGGGGCCATGCCCGTGCCGGACACCCTGGCCGGACACCGCCCCTTCCTCCGGGCGCTGGAGACCCGCGCCGCCGAGGGCGCGCTCATCGCCGTCTATCCGGAGGCCCACATCTGGCCCTACTACACCGGGGTGCGCCCCTTCTCCGACGCCTCCTTCGCCTACCCGGTGCGCTTCGGCTGCCCGGTGGTGGCCTGCGCGGTCACCTACCGCCGCCGGCTGCTGCCCTTCCTGCCCCCGGCGCTGACCCTCACCCTGTCGGATCCAATCCTGCCAAACCCGGACGCCGCCCCCGGCGAGGAGCGCCGCCGCCTGCGGGATCAGGTCTATCGCTTCCTTTGTCAGCAGGCGGAGCGGAACCAGGTCCGCTACTATGATTACGTTCAGGCGGGCTGAGGCCCGCGCTTCAAAAAACCTCTCCGGCACGCGCCGGGGAGGTTTTCATTATTGTTTTTTGGGTTTCAGGTCTGGATCTTCAGCATCTGCTCCAGCATGCCGTCGTCGTCGAAGGCCATGAAGCTCCGGACCGACAGGCGCACCGGCTGGCCAACGCGCAGCTCCCGGTAGGCGTAGCCGGCGGTGATCACGCGCACGAGCTGCTCCCCCACCCGGACGCGGCAGTCGTCCACGTCGCCCAGATAGTACTGGGCCTCGAGCGTGCCGCAGAGGGAGCCCTCCGGGTCGAAATACAGGTTCTCCGGGCGGATCGCCACCTCCACCCGGCCGGTCCGGTCACCTTCATAGGGGATGGACTGGCCCGCCATCCCGTCCAGGCAGATCCGGCCCTCCCGGATCTCCCCCCGGAAGAAGTCCACCTTCCCCAGGAAGTCGGCCACAAACTGGTTCGCCGGGGTGTTATAGATCTCCTCCGGCGTGCCGCTCTGCTGCACAGTGCCGCGGTTGATCAGGAAGATGCGGTCGCTCATGGCCATGGCCTCGGTCTGGTCGTGGGTGACGTAGACCACGGTGATGCCGAGCTTTTTCTGGATCTCCTTGATCTCGAAGCGCATGGACTCCCGCAGCTTCGCGTCCAGGTTCGACAGCGGCTCGTCCAGCAGCAGGAGCTTGGGCTCCCCCACCAGGGCCCGCGCCAGCGCCACGCGCTGCTGCTGGCCGCCGGAGAGCTGGTTCGGGAACCGCTGGGCGTACTGGCTCAGGTGGACGATCTCCAGCACCCGCGCCACCTGCCTGCGGGTCTCCTCCTTCGGCATATGCCGGATGGACAGCGGGTAGGCCACGTTGTCGAACACGTTCATATGGGGCCAGACGGCATAGCTCTGGAACACCATGCCGATCCCCCGCTTCTCCGGCGGCACGAAGGTCCTGCCGCCGGAGACCAGCTGGTCGTCGATGTAGAGCTCCCCGGTGGTCGGCTTCTCGAAGCCCGCGATGATGCGCAGCATCGTGGTCTTGCCGCAACCGGACGGGCCTAAAAGCGTGATGAACTCCCCGTCGCGGAAGGTCTCGTTGAACTCCTTCAGCACGACGTTATCCCCGAACGCCTTCGTGATGTTGCGGATGGTGACGGTTGCCATTGCTTCGGCCCTCCTCAAATCGAGAATCTGCCCTTGGTCAGGCGGTTCAGCAGGAAGTTCAGAACCACCACCATCATGAGGATGCCAAAGGCCATGGCGGAGCCCACCGGCTGGGAGTGGATGGTCCAGTAGTCAAAGAGCTGGACACCGATTGTCTTGGTCGTCGAGGCGGTGAGCAGCACCGACATGGACAGCTCATAGAAGCACGGGATGAAAATCAGGAACCAGCCCGCGGCGATGGAGGGCAGGATCAGCGGGCCTGTGACCCGCAGCATGGTCCGCAGCCACGAGGCCCCCGAGATCTGGCTGCTCTCCTCCAGCGAGACGTGGATCTGGCTCATGGCGGAGGAGACCGTCCGCATGCCCATCATCAGATACTTCACCAGATAGGCCACCACCACGATGGCCGGCGTCGCGGTCAGCGCCAGGCCGAAATCGCCCTTCATGGTCATGATGAGACCCAGGGCGATGACCACCGAGGGGGTGCCCGAGCCCAGCGTGATCAGGAAGTTCGGGATGCTCCGTCCCCGGAGCTGCGTCCGCTGCAGCAGGTGGCTCATGACACAGGCGATCCCGATGCCGATGGTGGCCGCCACGGCCGCGAAGACTGCCGAGTTCTTCAGGCAGGCCAGCGTCGCGTTCTCGCCGAAGGCGGTCTGCCAGGCGCTCAGGGTGAAATTGCCCGGCTCCAGCAGGCCCTTCCCCAGGTCCGAGCGCAGGGAGATCGTGAGGATCGTCGCGAAGGGGAGAAACACCACCAGCGCGGCGAAGAGGGACACGAGCACGGTCAGCGGGATCCGCCATCCGCGGAGGTCGACCATCGCCGGCTGGGTGGACTTCCCGGAGACGATGGTGTACTGCTTGCGCGCCAGCACCACGTCCGAGAGGAACAGGATCACCAGCGCCACCGCCATCAGGAACACCGACAGGCCGGTGGCGTCGTTCAGCCCGTCCTGCCCGATGCCCTGGATGAACTTGATGCGGGTCGTGACCGTCTGCAGGCCGCTGGTGCCGCTGGCCACGATGGAGGGGATGCCGTAGCAGCTGGCGGCGCTGACGAACACCAGCAGCGCGCCGGAGATCAGCGAGGGCGTCATGACCGGCAGCGTGATCCTGAGCACCGTCCCCACCGGCGAGGCGCCGGAGATCCGGCTGGCCTCCTCCAGGGAGGGGTCCATCTTCTCCATGGCGCGGCTGATCGTGATGAAGGCGTAGGGGTAGTAGAAGGTCGTCAGCACCCAGATGAGGCCCGGCAGCGTGTAGATGTTGAGCGGGCCCGACGCGCCGCCCAGCCCCGGCAGGCTCCGCAGCGCCTGGTTCACCGGCCCCGCGGTGGGGTTGAGCAGATAGGTCCAGGCCATCGCGCCAACGTAGGGGGGCACCATGTAGCTCAGCACAAAGAGGGAGCGGAAGAACTTCTTCCCATAGAGATTCGTGCGCCCCACCAGCCAGGCCAGCGGGAAGGCCAGCACCGTGCCCAGCACCATCGTGGCGCCGGAGGCGATCAGCGTGTTCCGCAGGGCCGTGAGGTTGTCCGGGTTCTCATAGACCCGGCGGATGCGGTTCAGCGTGAACGCCCCGTTCTCGCTGAAGGCCTGCACCACCATATAGACCATGGGCATCAGCAGGAAATACAGCAGGAAGTCCACGATCAGCAGGATCAGCATCCATTTGAAGTCAAAGCGCCAGCGGCGCTCCCAGGCCATCAGCAGCGCCATCAGCGCCGCGTCGAGGATCAGCAGGACTCCGATCAGCTCCACCGTCCGCGCGTTGTGGACGATGAACTGCCACAGCCAGCTGATCTCGCCCCGGGCGATCATTTCGTAGGCCCACAGCTGCATGGCGGGATCCCGCACGCCCTTCTTCAGGTCGCTGACGGTCTCGCTCACCTCGCCGCGCTGGGAGCCCGCGGAGACAAACACCGCCTGCATCAGCACGGCCTGCCGCTGGGTCCCGCTCTTCCCCTCCGCCGCCGCCCGAGCCGCCTCGGGGAGCTCGGCCTCCTCGTCGAGAATCCCGCGCAGCACCGCCTGCCGGAAGGCCGCGGCCTCCTGAGCCGGGATCGCCTCGATGGCCTCCCGCTTGGAGCGGGGGACGCTGGCCGGACT
>CAMVAJ010000056.1 GCA_947165425.1 uncultured Clostridia bacterium | reverse complement strand
CTATCTCCCCATCTTTGATGGGGAGATGTCGCCGCAGCGACAGAGGGGCCGGTCTCTTGCAATGTAGCAGACTTATATGGGATATGTATAAGCCTACGATGATTGTCCTTACTGAGGAAAACATGTCAGTAAATGGTTAGAAACCAACCGGCGCTTCATGAGATTTAGCTGATTTACCTAAATACAGAGCGAAACAAAAAAACGCTCTGTATTTTCTTGTCAAATTTGGCCGATAAAAGTGTAAAAAAGAAGATTTTATCTCTTGCAATTTCATACGGTGCGGGTTATAATAAATTATCGGCTGATTTCATTTAGCTAAACCAAGGATGGGTGAGTCAAGAGATGAAGAGGCATGCGCTGGGAAGAAAGGCTGCCGCGCTGTGCTGCTGTCTCGTGCTGCTCCCGCTGAGCGCCGCCGCAGAGCCAGCGGGCGTTTTGCGCGTGGAGGCGGAGGACGGCACGCGGGTCGGCCACACGGTGGTCGGACAGAAGGACGGCACGGGCTGGGTCGAGGGCTTCACGACCGCGGGGGAGGATCGGGTAGACATCCCGGTAACCGTGGCCGAGGAGGGCTTCTACGACGTGTCGGTGATCCTGGCCAGCCAGGGCGGACACAAGGAGAACCCGGTGCTGCTGGACGGGCAGCCCATCGGCACCGTCGCGGTGGACGTGCGCTCCTTCGTCCCCGGCACGCTCTCGCATATCTACTTCAGCGCCGGGGAGCACACCCTCTCCGTTGGGACGAGCTGGGGCTACATCCAGGTGGACGCGGTGGAGCTGACCCCCGCGGAGCCCCTGCCGGCGGACCTGTACGAGGTCTCCCACACCCTGAGCGTGCCCAACCCCTCGCCGGAGGCGCAGCGGCTCTTCGACTGGATGTGCGATATCTACGGCAAGAAGATCATCTCCGGCCAGTACTGCGACGGCGGCATGCTGGGCCTGGAGAACCAGGCCATCTGGCGGGCCACGGGCGTCTACCCCGCCCTGCTGGGCATGGACCTGATGGAGTACACCCCCTCCCGGGTGGAGAAGGGCGGCGCGAGCGACAACACCGTGCCCCTGGCCATCGACTACTGGAACAAGGGCGGCATCGTCACCCTCTGCTGGCACTGGAACGCGCCGACCCCCTACCTGAAGGACCCCTGGTACTCCGGCTTCTACGCCGACAAGACAACCATCAACCTGCGGCGGATCATGATCGGCAAGGATCCGGCGGGCTACGACCTGCTGATGGCGGACATCGACGCCATCGCCGCCCAGCTGACCCGCCTGCGGGACGCGGGGGTGCCGGTGCTCTGGCGGCCCCTGCACGAGGCCAGCGGCGGCTGGTTCTGGTGGGGCTCCTCCGGCTCGGAGGCGTACCTGTGGCTGTATAACCTGCTCTTCGACCGGCTGACCAACGAGTATGGCCTGAACAACCTGATCTGGGTCTGGAACGGGCAGGACCCCGAGTGGTACCCCGGGGACGACAAGGTGGACATCATCGGCACCGACATCTACGCCGGCGAGCACGTCTACGACTCCCAGAGCGCCGCGTTCATCGAGTGCGCGAAGACGACCGACGCCCGCAAGATGATCATCCTCTCCGAGAACGGCACGGTGCCGGACGCGGAGCTGATCTTCCGCGACGGCACGGTCTGGGGCAGCTGGTGCACCTGGAGCGGCGAGTTCGTGCTCAAATCCAACAAGTTCAACAAGCCCTCGGAAAAGTACACGGAGGTTGAACTCCTCAAAAAAGTATATAGCGACGAGCGGGTGGTCTCGCGGGAGGATCTGCCCAGCTTTACCGGCGAGTGAACGAACGGGACTGCAAGCGAAAAGGGGTGAACGCGCATGAGAAAAGGACTTGGCCTGGTGCTGGCCGTGTCGCTGCTGCTGATGGCAGGCACAGCGCTGGCGGCGACGGAGAAATCCGTCGAGGCGTATGAGGAGCTGGTGTCCACCTACTCCATCGACGCCAGCATACCGGCCTACAGCGACTACCTGACCGGGCACGAGGGAGCGAGACCGGAGGCCGAGATCGTCCTGGAGGCGGCGGGCGTGGCCCGCTACCTCGACGCGGACGGCGCCTCGGAGCCGACCGTGCTGACGGACTATGAGGGCATGGCGGGCGAGTCCCTCCTCACCGGGGAGGAGGCCCTGGCGGAGTGGGACTTCGAGGTGGCCGAGACGGGCTGGTACGACCTTTTCCTGTCCTACTACCCCTACCCCGGCAAGAACTCGGAGATCCAGCGGGCCTTCTTCCTGGACGGAAACCTCCCCTACGACGAGATGGCGCTGATCAACTTCTCCCGCGTCTGGCGCAACGACCTGCATCCGGGCGTCTCCCGCTACACCGACGCCAGCGGGGTGAAGGAGATCAAATGGCGGCAGGACAACCAGGGCAACGACCTGAAGCCCTCCCCCGAGGAAGCGCCGGAGTGGATCGAGAGCGCGGTTTTCGACTCCAACGGCTACATCACGGGCCAGCTGAGCCTCTACCTGGAGGCTGGCAGCCACACCCTCGGCATGCTCTCCCTCCGGGAGCCGATGCTGCTGCGCCGGATCACCCTGCGCAACGCGGCGCCGGTGCGGCCCTACGCCGAGACGGGCGTGGGGAGCGGGAGCCAGGCCAGCGGCCAGGTGATCCGCATCGAGGCGGAGACCGCGGAGAAGACCTCCTCCCAGATGCTCTACCCGGTGCAGGACCAGGGCTCGGCGCAGGTCTACCCCTCCAGCCCCCGGTATCTGCTCAACAACACCATCGGCGGCAACGCCTGGAAGAGCGCGGGCCAGTGGATCGAGTGGAGCTTTGAGGTGGAGAGCGAGGGCGACTACGCCCTGAGCTTCTACGACAAGCAGAACTTCGTCCGCGGCATCGACGTCTACCGTAAGATCTACATCGACGGTCAGGTGCCCTTCGAGGAGTTCTCCGCGATGGCCTTCCCCTACACCCAGAACTGGCGGAGCGAGACCCTGACCGATGCAAACGGCAAGCCCTACCTCTTCCACCTGACCGCGGGCACCCACACCCTGCGCATGGAGGTGGTCCTGGGCGACATGGCGGAGATCATCGCCCAGGTGCAGGACTGCGTTCTGCAGCTCAACGGCATCTACCGTCAGGTGCTCTACATCACCGGCGTGTCACCCGACCAGTACCGCGACTATCAGATCGAGCGCAGCCTGCCGGGCCTGAAGCAGGAGCTGGTGGACGTGCGCGCCGACCTGCGCAAGGCCATCGACCGGCTGGAGGTCACGGCGGGCAACACCTCCGACAAGCTGACGGTGCTCAAGACCATGGACGACCAGCTCGAGGAGCTGATCGAGGACCAGGAGCGCTTCACCGAGGTGCTCTCCTCCTATAAGACCAACGTCCGCGCCTGCGGCAACTGGATCACCCAGGTGCTGGGCCAGCCGCTGCAGATCGACCGGATCTACGTCCACACCGCGGACGTGAAGCCCGGCAACGAGTCCGGCGGCTTCCTCAAGGGCCTGGGCCACGAGCTGACCCGCCTGTACTACTCCTTCCTGATCGACTACAACCAGGTCGGCAACGTGGCCGAGGAGGGCGGCGACAGCAAGGTCATCACCCTGTGGATCGGCACCGGCCGCGACCAGGCCAACGTCATCAAGTCCCTGATCGACGAGAACTTCACCCCCGAGACGGGCATCTCCGTCAACGTGCAGCTGGTGGACATGAACACCCTGCTGCGGGCGACCCTCTCCGGCCAGGGCCCGGACGTGGCGATCCAGGTGGCCAACACCACGGGCATCGCCGGCGCCGTGATGAACACCGGCAACGACACGCCGGTCAACTACGGCCTGCGCAACGCCGTGCTGGACCTGACGCAGTTCTCCGACTTCCAGGAGATCTCGCAGCGCTTCGCCCCCAGCGCCCTGGTGCCCTTCACCTTCAACGGCGCGACCTACGCGCTGCCGGACACCCAGACCTTCCCGATGATGTTCTACCGCAAGGACATCCTCGCCGAGATCGGCATGGAGGTCCCCAAGACCTGGGACGACGTGAAGGTGGCCATGTCCGTGCTCTCCAAGAACCAGATGGAGTTCGGCATGCTGCCCGGCGAGCAGACCTTCGCCATGCTCCTGTACCAGGCCGGCGGCGAGTACTACACGCCCAACGGCGACGCCTCCGCCCTGGACAGCGACACCGCGATCAACGTCTTCCGGCGCTACTGCGATTTCTACACCGACTATAAGCTGGACGCGGCCACCTCCGTGGAGGAGCGCTTCCGCACCGGCGAGTCCCCGATCATCATCACCGACTACACCACCTACAACAATCTGCAAGTCTCCGCCCCCGACATCAAGGGCCTGTGGGACTTCACCCACGTGCCCGGGACGGTCCGGGAGGACGGGAGCCTCAACACGGCCACCGGCTGCTCGGGCCTGGCGAACATCATCATGAGCGCCACGAAGGAGCCCGAGGCCTGCTGGTCCTTCCTCAAGTGGTGGACGAGCGCGCCGACCCAGACCCTCTACGGCCGCGAGATGGAGTCCCTCATGGGCTCCTCCGCCCGCGTGGCGACGGCCAACCTCGAGGCGCTGGCGAACCTGTCCTGGCCTATCCGCGACTACAAGGCCCTGGCGGCCCAGTTCGACAACGTGCAGGGCATCCCCCAGGTGCCCGGCGGCTACTACACCTGGCGCAACGTGAACAACGCCTTCTACGCGGTGACGACGGACAACGCCTCCAAGGGCCGCAACGAGTCCGGCAACACGCCCCGCGAGGAGCTGATGGACAAGATCTACTACATCAACGCGGAGATCACCTACAAGCGGACCGAGTTCGGCCTGCCGGTGGCCGCCGTGGGAGAGGGGGAGTAAGATGAGCCAGCTGAGCAAAGCCCTGCCGAAGGCCAAGCCTTACAGCCTTCGGAGCGAGATCTGGAAGAGCCGCTCTTCCTATCTGCTGATCGCCCCCTACTTCATCCTCTTCTTCCTCTTCACCGTGCTGCCGGTGCTCATGTCCATCTACCTCTCCTTCACCTACTTCAACATGCTGGAGATGCCGCGCTTCGTCGGCTGGCAGAACTATGTCAAGCTCCTGCTGGAGGACGACATCTTCGTCATCTCCCTGCGCAACACCCTCCTCTTCGCCGTGGTGACCGGGCCGGTCAGCTACATGCTGTGCCTGCTCTTCGCCTGGATCATCAACGAGTTCCAGCCGAAGGTCCGCGCCCTGCTGACGCTGGTCTTCTACGCGCCGTCCATCTGCGGCAACGCCTACATGGTCTGGAACCTGATCCTGACCGGCGACCGCTACGGCTACCTCAACGGCCTGCTGCTGCGGCTCAAATTCATCAACGAGCCGATCCTCTGGATGCAGACGGAGAAGTTCGTCATGCCTGTGCTGATCGTGGTGCAGCTGTGGCTGTCCCTGGGCACCGGCTTCCTGTCCTTCATCGCCGGCCTGCAGACCGTGGACAAGGGCATGTACGAGGCCGCGGCCATCGACGGCGTGCGCAACCGCTGGCAGGAGCTGTGGTTCGTCACCCTCCCGGCCATGAAGCCCCAGCTGCTCTTCGGCGCCGTGATGCAGATCACGCAGTCCTTCGCCGTGGCGGACATCTCGATCTACCTGGCGGGCAACCCGTCCGTCAACTACGCCGGCGCGACGGTGGTCACCCACCTGCTGGACTACGGCTCGACCAGACTGGACATGGGCTACGCCTCCGCCATCGCCACCATCCTCTTCCTGCTGATGGTGGGCACCAACAAGCTGGTGCAGAAGATCCTCAGAAGGGTGGGTGAGTGAGATGGCAAAGACCCAGACCGTCAAAGGCACTCACGCCCCCGTGGATACCCGCCCCGAGAAGATCATCAAGCTTGAGAAAAAGATGAAGCGCAAGAGCGGCAAGAAAAAGCTCAACCGCTCCATGGCCGGCAACGCCGTCCTCTTCATCCTGATGGGCATCTGCGGCGTGTTCATGGTCCTGCCCCTGGTCATGATCGTCAACAACGCCCTCAAGCCCCTGGACGAGATCTACCAGTTCCCGCCGCGCATCTTCGTGCGCAACCCCACGCTGACCAACTTCTCCGACCTCTTCATGCTGATGAACGAGAGCTGGGTGCCCTTCTCGCGGTACATCCTCAACACGGTCATCATCACCCTGGGCGGCATGCTGGGCCACGTGATCATCGCCTCCCTGGCGGCCTACCCGCTGGCGAAGCACAAGTTCCCGGGCAAGAACATCCTCTTCTCGATGGTCGTGCTGTCGATGATGTTCTCCTGGACGGTCACGCAGATCCCCCAGTACCTGATTATTTCCTGGCTGGGCATCAACAACACCTACGGGGCGCTGATCCTGCCCGCCTGGGCCTTCGGCATGGGCCTGTATCTGATGAAGCAGTTCATGGAGCAGCTGCCGGACTCCCTGATGGAGTCCGCCCGCCTGCAGGGCGCCAACGAGTGGCAGATCTTCTGGCAGATCGTGATGCCGAACGTGCGCCCGGCCTGGCTGACGCTGGCCATCTTCCAGTTCCAGCAGATGTGGGGCAACACCGGCGGCATGTTCCTGCGCTCCGAGGAGCTCAAGCCCCTGCAGTACTCCCTGCAGCAGATCACCTCCGGCGGTGTCAGCCGCGCGGGCGCGGGCGCGGCGGTGACCTTCATCATCGCGGCGATTCCGATCATCTTCTTCCTCATCTGCCAGAGCTCCATTCTCGAGACCATGACGACCTCGGGCATGAAGGATTAAGGGGGTGCGCGAGAGATGAAAGCCAATCGAATCCTGATCCGCGCGCTCTGCCTTGCGGCGGTCCTGTGCCTGATGGCCGGCGCCGCGCTGGCGGGCGACTCCCTGCCCTATGACAGCTACAACTACGACTACTGGAACAACATCCTCTACACCCCCGCCCCCTACGTGCCGGACGGCACGGTGGCGGGCACGGGCCTGACCTGGGAGGGGGCCTCCCTCGGCGCCTTCCGCACGCCCCAGGATCTGTGCGTCTCCCCGGACGGGGACCTCTACATCGCCGACACCGGCAACAACCGGATCGTCGTGCTGTCGGGCGACATGAAAACCGTCAAGCAGGTGATCACCGGCTTCGAGGCGGACGGCAAGGCGGAGACCTTTTCCAGCCCCTACGGCGTGGCGGTCTCCCAGAACCGGCAGCTCTACATCGCCGACTCCCAGAACCACCGCATCGTGGTGCTGGAGCTGGACGGCTCCTTCGTCAAGTACGTGCAGAACCCGCAGAGCGAGGTGCTGGACGACAACTACGTGTTCACTCCGCTGAAGGTTTCGGTCGACTACGCCGACCGCGTCTACTCGGTGGCGCAGAACATGTTCCAGGGCATCATGGTGTTCTCCGCGGACGGCGAGTTCACCGGCTTCTTCGGCACGATCAGCGTCAAGATCTCCCTGTGGGAGAAGTTCTGGCGGAAGCTGGCGACCAAGGAGGAGCGCTCCAAGCAGCAACTCTTCATCCCGACTGAGTTCACCGGCATCGACGTGGACGACGAGGGCTTTGTCTACGCCTCCAACAAGGACACCGACGGCGTGCAGGCGGTCCGCCGCCTGAACCCCAAGGGCCAGGACGTCATCCGCAAGGGCCCGAAGGAGAACCTCGGCGGCGACCGGATCATCGCCATGGCCGGCAACTACTCCGGCCCGAGCCAGATCGTGGACGTGGTCTACCGCGGCCACGGCATCTACTCCCTGCTGGACTCCCGCCGCGGGCGCGTCTTCACCTACGACCATGAGGGGAACCTGCTGTATATCTTCGGCGGCATCGGCACGCAGGAGGGCACCTTCCGCACGCCGACGGCCATCGAGCAGATCGGGACGAACCTCCTGGTGCTCGACGCCCAGCAGGCGAACGTGACCGTCTTCTCCCAGACCGAGTACGGCCGGCTGATCAACGACGCCGTGAGCCTGCGCTTCGACGGCGACGAGACCCAGGCGGTGCCCATGTGGCAGGAGGTGCTGCGGCTGGACGAGAACAACGAGCTCGCCAACGCCGGCATCGGCAAGGCCTACCTCTCCGCCGGCGACAACGAGAAGGCGATGCTCTACCTGCGCCGCGGCATGAACCGGGCGTACTACTCCGTGGCCTTCAAGCGCTGGCGCAACGAGACGCTGCGGGACAACATCTCCTGGGTGCTGACCCTGGTGCTCGTGCTGGTGGCGCTCGGGCTGGTGTACGCCAAGGTGATCAAGCCCAGGCGCGTCAGAGCCCGGGGTGTGAAGGGAGGCGGTGCGGCATGAGGAAACTCTTCAGCAAGGGAAAATGGCAGCACCTCTTCTACACCGTGAGCCATCCCTCTGACGGCTACTACTGGATCCGGCATCAGGACAAGGGCTCCCTGGGCATCGCGATCCTGCTGGTGCTGATCTACGCGGTCTCCTTCTCCATGAACCGCATCTACGCCAGCTTTGTGGTCAACGACATCGAGCCCCGCTCGGTCAACGCCGTGGCGGAGCTGGCGGGCGTGGTGGTGCTCTATTTCATCCTCTGCGTGGGCAACTGGTCCGTCACTTGCCTGATGGAGGGCGAGGGCCGGTTCAAGGACATCCTGATCACGGTGGGCTACGCGCTGCTCCCCATGATCATCACCACCAACCTCGGCACCCTGATCTCCCAGGTCGTGGCCGAGAACGAGGAGGCCTTCTACACGATCCTGATGGGGGTCGGGACGGCCTACACGGTGATCATGCTGATCATCGGCATCATGCAGATCCACAACTTCTCCATGGGCAAGACGCTGGTGACGCTCTTCCTGACGCTGCTGGCGGTGCTCATCATCATCTTCCTGGCCCTGCTGGTCATCAACTTCATCACGCAGGTGTACACGTTCTTCCGGAGCCTCTATACCGAGCTGGTTTTCCGCTTTTAAGAAAGGGGGACGGCAAAAATGGAAGAAAACAACAGCTTGCAGTTACCGTCCCGCGTGAAGCGGATCCTGTGGATTGTCCTGGCGGTGGTGCTGGTGGGCGTGGCGATCTACGCCGCCTGGTACATCGTCAACTTCCGCAACTATGACGGCTACAAGGACCTGATGCGCGCGCCCGCGGCCCTGGAGACCTCCTCGGAGATCGACGCGAAGGCCGACGAGCGGGTGCCCGGCTTCAAGCTGGCGGCGGAGAACGATACCATGGCCCTCCTCTTCCGGGAGGATACGGCGGAGGTCGCCGTCCTGGACAAGCGGTCCGGGCGGGTGACCTACTCCAACCC
Source organism: uncultured Clostridia bacterium (assembly GCA_947165425.1). Taxonomy (GTDB): domain Bacteria; phylum Bacillota; class Clostridia; order Christensenellales; family Aristaeellaceae; genus RUG11272. The sequence goes on along the minus strand of CAMVAJ010000056.1, from coordinate 6,046 downwards.
CCAGGACGCGGCGAGCGACCCGGTGGCGCGCTCCGGCATCAACCAGGAGAACCTGAAGAGCCAGTTCATCCTCACCTACCTGGACGCCAACGCCAAGGAGGGCACCCCCTGGAGCTCCTACGGCAAGGCGGTGGCCAACGGCCAGGTGGAGTTTGAGCGGCTGACGGACGGCCTGCGGGTCATCTACACGCTCTCCAACGTGCAGATCCAGCTGGTGCCCGCCAAGATGACCCAGGAATGGTTCGACATCATCGCCAACGCGGGCAAGAAGCAGGCGGCCAAGTCCTACGAGCGGGACGAGGAGAGCGGCCTGTACAAGCTCAAGACCCAGGGCGTCACGGCCCGCCACCGCCAGCAGATCGACCAGGACGCCCGCAAGGCGGGCTTCACCCTGGAGGACTATGAGGCGATGGAGGCGCTCGTGGAGAGCGAGGAGACCGAGAAGGCGGAGAACCTGACCTTCGAGGTCACCCTGGACTGGAAGCTCACCGCCGACGGCGTCCAGGCGACCATCCCCTACGAGGGCCTGGGCGAGTTCGGCGGCGGACAGATCCGCGCGATCCAGCTGCTGCCCTTCTTCGGCGCGGCGAACGCGTCCGAGACCGGCGACCTGGTCCTGCCCGACGGCAGCGGCGCGGTCATCCACTTCAACAACGGCAAGGCGGCCAACCCCCAGTACAACCAGGCGATCTATGATCTGGACCTGGTGGACGCGGACTACACCGCCACCCAGAACACCCTGCCCGCCCGGCTGGCCCTCTTCGGCATCTGCCGGGGGGACGGCTCGATCCTGGCCACCTGCGAGCGGGGCTCGTCCCTGGCCAACGTGGTGGCCGACGTGGCGGGGCGGAACAACTCCTACAACTACGCCTACTTCACCTTCAACGTGCGCCGCACGGACACGCTGATCGTCGTCGGCGAGGAGGCCATCGTCGCCGAGCGCGACCGCTACCCGGTGGACTGCACCGTGCGCTACACGCTGCTCGGCGAGGACTATCTGGGCTACAGCGGCATCGCCCGGGCCTACCGGGAGCGGCTGATCGCCGAGGGCAAGCTCACCCGCAAGGCGCAGGCCTCCGGCGACATCCCCTTCTACTACGACGTGATCGGCGGCGTGAAGGAGACGGCTCACTGGATGGGCGTGCAGTACCTGCGGGTGCTGCCCATGACCACCTTCGCCCAGGCGGAGGAGATCCTGATGTCCCTCAAGCACGAGGGCATCTCCAACCAGCGGATGAACCTGCAGGGCTGGATGAACGGCGGCTACTACCACGACGCCGTGAACAACGTCCGCGTCCTGGGCCAGCTGGGCGGCGAGAGCGCCCTGAGCCACCTGATCGCCACCATGGCCTCCGCCGGCGGCACGGTCTACCCGGACGTGCAGCTGCAGTTCATCTCGGACATCGCCAAGGGCTTCCACCACAGCGAGGAGTCCTCCCGCTACTACGCGGAGGGCTATGTGGTGGAGCTGGGCGTGATCAACCCCATCTCCTACCGGCGCACGGGCACCCTCGGCTACCGGGAGCGGGGCTTCACGCTCCTCTCCCCGAAGTTCCTGCCGCGCTACGCGCAGCGGCTCACCGCGGCCCTCGACCGGCTGAAGCTCTCCGCCGTCTCCCTGCGGGACCTGGGGAGCGAGCTGCACGCGGACAAGCGGCGCACCAACGTCATCAGCCGCGAGGCGGACAAGGACATCGCCGCCAGCGCCCTGGGCACCATCGGCAGCGGGCGTGACGTGATGATCACCGGCGGCAACGACTACGCCCTGCCCTACGCGGCCCACGTCCTCAACGCGCCCGTCCAGGCGACGCTCTTCCCGATCGTGGACGAGGAGATCCCGCTCTGGGAGATGATCGTCCACGGCTCGCTGGACTACGCCGGCAGCCCGATCAACATGGCGCAGAGCCAGAACCGTCAGGCGGACCTGCTGCGGCTGGTGGAGTACGGGGCGGCCCCCCACTACACCTTCACCGCCCGCGACGCGGCGGAGATGAAGTACACGGGCCTCAACGGCAACTTCGCCACGACCTTCACCTCCTGGAAGGAGCAGGCCGTGGAGGACTACTGCTTCCTCAACGGCGCGCTCAGCGCGGTCAGCGGACAGGACATGGTGGCCCACGAGCGCCTGAGCGCGACCCTGGCCAAGGTGACCTACTCCGGCGGGACCGTGATCTACGTCAACCGGGGCGAGGCGGAGGCGCAGGCGGACGGGCAGACCGTGCCCGCGATGAGCTATCTGGTCACAGGAGGTGAGGCACAATGACGACGGCGAAAAAGAAGCGCTTCTCCCTCTCCTATGAACAGCGCAACGCGGTCCGCGGCTACCGCTTCATCCTGCCGTGGCTGGTGGGCTTCGCGGTGTTCTATGTCGGCTGTCTGATCCAGCTGGTGACGTTCTCCCTCTCCGAGATCAACATCGACCCCGGCACGGGCCTGCGCCAGGAGACCTTCGTGGGCCTGAAGAACTACATCGAGGCCTTCACCTCCCACCCGACCTTCAAGCAGGTGCTCACCTCGTCGATCATCGACATGTGCATCGACCTGCCGATGATCATCTTCTTCAGCCTCTTCGTGGCGCTGCTGCTGAACCGCAAGTTCAAGGGCCGCGGCCTGGTGAGAGCCATCTTCTTCCTGCCGGTCATCCTCTCGGCGGACGCGGTGGGCTCGGCCATCACCCGGGCGACGGAGCTGATGAACGCGGGCATCTCCTCCTCCTCGGCGGAGATGACGCAGGCCGGCGCGGTCTCGGTGAGCTACTACATGCAGCTCTTCGGGGACCTGGCCCTGCCGGAGTCGGTGCTGCAGTATATCGTGGACGCGGTCAATCGCATCGGCTCGATCATCAAGGGCTCCGGCGTGCAGATCATCCTCTTCATCGCGGCGCTGCAGTCGATCCCCGGCTCCCTCTACGAGGTGGCGAAGATCGAGGGCGCCACGGGCTACGAGACCTTCTGGAAGGTCACCTTCCCGATGGTCATGCCCCACATTATCACTAACACGATCTACACCCTGGTGGATCGCTTCTCCACGTCGGAGGTCGTGACCCTGGCGACGCGGACCTACAAGGAGCTGTACAACTACGGCCTCTCCTCCGCGTTCTCCCTGGTGTCGACGCTGATCACCATCGCGATCCTGGGCCTGATCGTGTACCTGCTCAACAAGCGGGCGTTCTACTACAACTAAGGGAAGGAGGGAGCAAGGATGCAGAACACAAAAAATGCAAAGAAAGAGAAGCTGACCTGGCAGGAATTCCGGAACTCTTCGTCGTACTTTGATAAGAAAAGCAAAGCACTGAACGGCACCAAGAACGCGCTGCTGGCGATCTTCCGCTTTATCGTGATCGTGGGCATCAGCTATGTGATTCTGGCCCCGGTCATCGGAATCATCTCCAACTCCTTCTTCTCCCGGCAGGACTCCATCAACCCCATGGTCTTCACCATCCCGATCAACCCGACGCTGGAGCGGTACACCATGGCGATCAAGTACATGGACTATCTGCCGATCCTCGGGCGGACGGTGGTCTACGTGGTGGGGATCACGCTGATTCAGCTCCTGATCTGCTCCATGGTGGGCTACGGCTTCGCGCGGTTCAACTTCCCCTTCAAGGGCCTGCTGTTCGGCTGCGTGCTGGTGATGATCGTGGTGCCGCTGAATACGATTCAGTTCCCGCTCTACATCACGTTCCGGTACTTCAATATCCTGCCCTTCACCATCGCGGCGGCGGCGCTGGGCCTGGCCATCGCGGTGATGGGCCTGCTGGATAAGGGCAAGGGCATCCGCAAGGCCCTGATGCTGATCGCGGGGCTCGCGGTCCTGGGGGCCGGGATCTACTTCACCTGGCAGAACCTGGCGGCGGGCCACCCGACCCCGAACCTGCTGCAGACCCCCTGGCCGACGGTGATCATGTCCGTCTTCGGTTGCGGCCTGCGGTCCGGCCTGTACATCTACATCTTCAACCAGTTCTTCCGCGGCCTCCCGAAGGAGATCGAGGAGGCGGCCCTGGTGGACGGCGCGAGCCCCGGCTACACCTACTTCCGGATCATGCTCCCCAACGCGTCCCCGGCCGTCATCACCGTGGCGGTGTTCTCCATCGTGTGGCAGTACAACGATTCCTTCTTCGCCAACACCTTCAACATCCCGGACTCCATCCTCATCACGCGCAAGCTGGACTCGCTGATCAACGTGATCGCCAACGCCGAGAAGGTGCTGACCATCCGCGAGCAGCAGCTCTACTTCGACGCCGGCGTGGTGCTGGTGCTGGTGCCCGTGGTGCTGATCTACCTGATCCTCCAGCGCCGCTTCATCGAGGGCGTGGAGCGCTCCGGTATCGTCGGCTGATCACCCTGTTCCCATAAGCCCCTGGAGGGCAAGAGATAAAACTAAGGAGGGTATCCAAGTGAAGAAGTTCCTTTCCTGGCTGCTGATCGCTGCGATGGCGCTCAGCATGGTCACCTTCGCGAGCGCCGACGGCGCTGTGAAGGTCAAGAGTGTCCGCAGACTCCCCGCTGAGGAGCCTGCCGCTGAGGAAGCTCCTGCCGAGGAGGCCGCCGCCGAGGAGGCCCCCGCCGAGGAGCCCGCGGCTGAGGAAGCCCCCGCGGCTGAGGCCGTGATGGCCGACGTTCTCGACTTCGAGGACGGCAACTACGGCTTCCTGGGCGTCTCCACCGCGAAGGCCAACGGCGACGCGGCGACCGCCCTCGAGGTGGTGGACTACAACGGCTCCAAGGCCCTGAAGATCTACGCCGCCAACAAGACCCCCTACGTCGCTTTCAACGTGGAAGGCCTGCTGGGCGACCGCATTGCCGACCTGGCCGCCATCAGCGCCGACTTCGGCATTGACAACGCCTCCGACGGCAAGTTCTACGCCGTGTCCGGCGTGGTCTACAGCTACACCGGCGAGGCCAACGACGAGAGCAAGGTCGACTGGTCCGTCTACATGGCCAAGAAGAACCCCCGCACCATCGTCACCAACCTGCCCGCCGCCTTTGTGGCCGGCGCCGGCAACTATGTGATGATCTCCAAGGAAGCGCAGGCCGGCGGCGAGCCCGTGGCCTTCTATCTGGACAACGTGCAGTTCCTGGACGCCGAGGGCAACGTGATCCCGGTGAACACGGCTGCCGAGTACGCCGCCGCCGAGACCGGCCGCGACATGAGCAACCTCGTGGCCCTGTCCAACCCCGTGGAGTTCGCGGGCTTCTCCGGCATCACCGGCGGCGCGTGGGCTCAGAACGGCCTCGAGATGCCGCAGGAGTTCCTGGACGCGCTGGTGCCCGGCTCCGTGGTGGAGATCGAGTATGAGAGCGGCGACGGCTCCATGTGGGTCGTGATGCCCTGGGCCTCCGCCGGCTGGATCCGCGTTGCGCAGGGTCAGGCCGCGATCAACAACTCCAAGACCATCGCCCAGATCCCCTACGAAAAGTTCGTCGCGGGCTGCGGCGAGGACAAGACGACCTGGGGCGCCATGTTCCAGTGCGAGGCGGGCGCCGACTGGACCGTCTACGCCGTGCGCGTGGGCATGCCTGCCAACCAGATCGTGCTGAAGAACGCGGTCGAGTTCCCCGGCTTTGAGAAGTCCGCCGGCGCCTGGGCGCAGGACGGCCTCGAGATGCCCCAGGAGATCATCGACGCGCTGGTGCCCGGCTCCGTGGTCGAGCTGACCTTCGAGTCCGAGGACGGCAAGCTCTGGATCGTCATGCCCTGGGCCGAGGCGGGCTGGATCCGCGTGGGCCAGGAGGACGCCACCATCGTGGGCGACAAGTGCTATGTGACCTATGAGCAGATCGCGGCGCTGTGCGGCGAGGACAAGGCCACCTGGGGCGCAATGATGCAGGCGGAGGGCTCCTCCGCGTGGACCGTGTACAGCGTGCGCGTGGGCCAGAAGGGCGAGTTCTACGGTCTGACCGATCTGGTCGAGTTCCCCGGCTTCGCCACCTCCGGCGCGGCCTGGGCGCAGGACGGCTGCGAGATGCCCCAGGAGATCATCGACGCGCGGGTGCCCGGCGCGGTGGTGACCATCTCCTATGAGTCCGAGGACGGCAACCTCTGG
>CAMVAJ010000055.1 GCA_947165425.1 uncultured Clostridia bacterium | reverse complement strand
TCCACCGCCGCCCCGCGGAGGGCGGCGGTCCCCCTCCCCAGCAAGCCGGGGAGGTTCTCTGTCTGGTTACTGCACTTTAGCCCTATCTCCCCATCTCTGATGGGGATTCGGAGCGCCCGGAAAACATGCCAGTGGCATGTTTTCAGCGCAGAATGCCGACAGGCCAGGTCGCCGCAGCGACAGAGGGGCCGGTTTTGCGATATAAACGCCTCATCTGCCGCAGGCCAGAAGGGTCCCCGCTCACCTCACCATCCCCAGCTCCGCCATGGAGCAGGCCTCGTCCCCGGCCACGATCACGTGGTCCAGCAGGCGGATGCCCAGCAGCTCCAGGAGCGTCCGCAGCTGCCTGGTCACCTGCATGTCCTCCGGCGAGGGCTCGCAGAGGCCGTCGGGATGGTTGTGGCAGAGGATGACCCCCTGCGCGGCGAGGTTCAGCGCCGTCTCCGCCACCTGCCGCGGATAGGCCGCGACCTCCGTCACCGTGCCCTCGGCGATCAGCTGGCGGCCCAGCACCCGCCGGTTCGCCCCGAGGCAGATGACATAGAAGTGCTCCGTCCGCTGCCCGGCCAGCAGGGCCAGGGCGTACTCCTTCGCCCGCTCCGTGGAGTCGATGCGCGGGCGCTCCTCCGCTAAAGTGAGGGCGTAGCGGCGGAAGAGGGGCACCATCAGCGACAGGAGCGTGGCCGCCTCCTCGCCGACGCCCTCCACCGTCATCAGCTGCTCCGGCGTGGCCTCCAGCACGCCCTTGAGCGAGCCGAAGGTGTCCAGCAGCGCGTGGGCCGTCGGGTTCGTGTCCCCCCGGCCATGGGCATAGTACAGCAGCAGCTCCAGCACCTCGTGGGGCTCGAAGTGCTCCAGCCCCTCCCGGCGGAAGCGCTCCCGGATCCGCCGGCGGTGGCCCCGGTGAATCTCCCCTGGGTTGGTGGTTTTCTCCGCCGTCTCAGGCTCTGCCATGCGCGATCAGCTCCTCCAACTGCACGTTGATCTGGTCCCCCAGGCGGCGCAGCTCCCCCAGCACCCGCCGCCGCCCGGCCTCGGTTCGGTGCCAGTCCTCCGCGTTCACGCCCTCCTCCCGGCAGGGGACGCAGCGGATCTCCGCCTCCGGGAAGGCCCACTGGTAGTACAGCTTCGCCCGCCGGGCGTGGAAGGGCCGGCAGCACAGCAGCGCCCGCCGCACCTCCAGCCCCGCCGCGTCGCAGACCTCGCGGGAGAGGCGGGCGTTGTCCCAGGTGCAGCGCGCCTGTTCCTCCCGCATCAGCGCCGCCGCCGGGACGCCCTCCGCCGCCAGCAGCTCGCACATCCAGGCGCACTCGGTCTCCCATTCCGGCAGGCGGAAGCGCTCCGCCCCCGCCGCGAAACGTCCGCTGGGCAGCAAACGCGGGGCGCAGCCCCGCCGCCACAGCGCCGCCGCCAGGCGCACGGGCTCCGCGTGGGAGGAGCCGGGGATGAAGATCACGTCGGCCTCCGCCGGCTCCTCCCGGAGGAAGACCAGCTCCGTCACCGCCCGGAAAAAGGAATCGGGCTCCCTTATCTTTGCGTTCATCTGTCTGCACCTTTGATTCCTGTTGCAAGGGAAACTTTTCGCTGCAGCACTTTAACCCCTGTCTCCCCTGAAAGGGGAGATGTCGCCGCAGCGACAGAGAGGTTCCTGCTGGCGGCAAAGCAAGCTTTTACGTTTAAACGGAATCGTTTTCTGTGTCCTCCAGTATTCTCCCGGCCAGCGCCCGGGCCGCCCTCATCGCGGTGGGGAGGGCCAGGGCCTCCAGCTCCGCCGCGCCGGCGAAGCGGCAGCCCTCCGGCGCGTCGGCCCCGGCTTCCGTCTCCGCCGTCCAGATCACCATGTTCCAGATCTGATGGGTGAAGACGTGCCGCGCCTCCCCCGCCCGGCGGAGGTTCCGCACGGGCAGCGCCAGCCGCTCCTGCATCTCCGCCGCCAGATCGAGCGCCTCCCGCCGGCCCTCCGCCATGGGGAAGACCCAGAGGCCCTTCAGCATCCGCTCCGTCCGCCGCCGCAGCAGCACCCGGTCCCCCGCGCGCAGCAGCAGCACATCCCAGTCCATGGGTCGCGGCTTTTTCTTCGGCGCGAGGACGGGCAGCGCCCTCGGGTCGCCCATCGCCCTGGCCGCGCAGCATGTCCGCAGCGGACAGGCCGCGCAGTCCGGCGCGGCGGGCAGGCAGACCGTCGCGCCCAGGTCCATCAGCGCCTGGTTGAAATCCCCGGGCCGCTCCGGCGGCATCAGCTCCTCCGCTCTGCGGGCGATCTCCGCCCGCCCGGCGGCGCTGTCCGCCTCCCCGGCGAAGCCCGTCAGCCGGGAGATGACCCGGGTGACGTTGCCGTCCACCGCGGCGGCCCGCTCCCCGAAGGCGATGGACGCGATGGCGCCCGCCGTGTAGGGGCCGATCCCCGCGATGCCGCGCAGCTGCGCGGCGGTGCGGGGCAGCTCCCCGCCCCAGTCCGCCGCCACCTGCTTCGCCCCCCGGTGCAGGTTCCGGGCCCGGCTGTAATAGCCCAGACCCTCCCAGTGCTTGAGCACCGCGTCCTCCGGCGCGGCGGCCAGGGCGGCCGCCGTGGGGAAGTCCGCCATGAAGCGCCGGAAATAGGGGATCACCGTCTCCACCCGGGTCTGCTGCAGCATGATCTCGCTGACCCAGGTGGCGTAGGGATCCCCCGTGTCCCGCCAGGGGAGATCCCGCTTGCGCTCGTCGTACCAGGCCAGCAGCAGCGCCGCCGCGCCGGCGGGCCGGGCACTCACTCGCCCGCGCCCCGCAGGGCCTCCCAGTCCGGGTCGTCGGAGAAATCCCGCTCCGGGGCCGTGCCGCCCAGGCGCTCGATGGCGCTGCGCAGCTCGATCCAGTCCACATAGCCCGTCGCCCGGTCAGCGGCGCGGCGCTCCAGCTCCGGCAGGGCGCGCTCGTCGCCCAGCTTTCCCAGATAGCTGGCGAAGAGGGCGCAGCGCTCCGGCTGGTTTTTGAACAGGCGCATCGTCGCCTGGTAGACCGGCTCGTAGCCCGGATAGTTGACCAGCACGTCCAGCAGCGCGGCCTGCCCGGCCTCGTTCGCCTTCGGCAGGGCCTCCAGCATCGGCGCGATCACGCCCCGGCCCATCTCCCGCAGGGAGTCCACCGCGTTGTCCGCCAGCTCGTCGTCCTCGGCGCGGTTCAGCTGCCAGGAGATATAGAGCATCTTCGGCTGCGTGCTCTCTAAGTCGCGCAATAGGCCCACCGCCGTCATGCGCAGGGACGCGGAGGCCCGCTCGTCCCGCAGCAGGGCCACCAGCCGCTTCTCGCAGGGCTTGCCCACGGTGGTGATCTGCTCCAGCAGCAGCTCCGGCACGGGCACGCCCGCCTGGTCGTAGGCGATCAGCCAGTCCACTAAATCCTTCGGATCCTCGTACTGGGTGAAGAACGCCCCCGGCGTCACCCCGTCCAGCCAGGACGCGGGCGTGTTCAGGAAGCGGAGATAGACCTTGGGCAGGTCCGCCTCCATGGCGTCGAAGTTCTTGTATTCCTTGCGGTGCTGATCCGCCCACTGGGCGGTGTAGTCCGCAAATTTCTCGTCAAAATTGATCGTCTCGAACATGGCTGTATCCTTCTTTGTTTTGTTAATCTGTGCACAGCACCAAATCGCAATGGGTCACAAACCTCATCCACCATCGCCCCGCGGAGGGCGATGGTCCCCCTTCCCCTGAAGGGGAAGGTTTTCAATTACTGCGCTTTAGGTAATCTTCCAAACACAGTATGTTTTCTTTTACGCCCTTCCACATGGCATGGAAGTGCAAAACCCTACCTTCCCCTTTAGGGGAAGGGGGACCGCCGCAGCGGTGGATGAGGTCCGGCACCCTCAGCGTCGGAGAAAGTTCATAGTACATCGTACTATGGTAATATATCGGGAAGGGGAACCGCCGCCGCGGCGGTGGTTGAGGTTTGCGCCCTTCGCCGCGGCGAAAGAAAAGGACGGCGACGGGACGCAACCAAAGGTCTGCCTCCCATCACCGTTCCCTTTTCATACAGGCACCGAAACTTACTTGTTCTCAGCCAGCCACTCGTCAGCCTTGGCGGCGGAGACACGCTTGATGTTCTCCTCCGCGTAGGGGGACTCGGCGCCGCCGTTGTAGTAGAAGAACAGCTTGCCATCGGGCATCCGATAGAGGCACTCTTCGTATCCGGCGGGATCGCCCCAGCTGCCGACGGCCTTCTTGGCCACCAGCTCGGCGACTTCGGTGTCGTACTCGACTTTGCAGACGATCTTCTTCATGCTTTTTCCTTCCTTTTTACCGCAACGCGGTCACCTTGGCCGCGTTATTCTCTTGGCGCGTTGTTCCACGCCGCAGGTATCATAGCACCATCTTCACAAAATTGCAATCATTTCCAGCCTGTTTTCGCCCCAAAACGGGCCATTTTCTTGCTTTTTCTCCGCTTTTTTGCGTTTTTTTCGCTTCTTTTTCCGCGGGAAGGGCGTCAGACCGCCGGCGGGATCAGTTGAGGCGGAACCGGCTGCGGATCAGCCGCTCCATGTTCGTCACGCCGTTGTAGTAGCCCTTGGAGTTGTCCAGGACCAGATCCGCCGCGCTGTGGTAGGTCTCGTAGCGCTCGTGATAGACGCGCTCCACCTCCTCCAGCCCGCCCTCCAGGAAGGTCGGGCGGCGGTCCAGCTTGATGTCGCCCAGGATCTGCTCCAGCGGACGGTCCACCAGGAGGATGACGCCGTAATTCCGCATCAGCTCCCGGTTGAAGGGGTCCATCACCATCCCGCCGCCGGTGGAGATGATCTGCGGCGGCTCGGTGACCAGGCGGATCAGCAGGTTCTTCTCCGCCGTCCGGAACTTGGCCTCGCCGTATTTCTTGAAGATCTCCGGGATGCTGATCCCGACCAGCTCGGCGATCCTCCGGTCTGTGTCCACATAGCCCAGGCGGAGGTTCGCCGCCACCTTCCGTCCCAGGCTGGACTTGCCGCTGCCGGGCATCCCGATGATGAAAATATGCCGCTCAAGCATCCGCTCCGACCTCCTCCTGTGCCGCCCGGCTCTGGGCCATCAGCGTCTCAAACAGCGCGTCGCAGGCGCCTGCCCAGCGCGGATTGCGCAGCAGCGCGCGGCGGCTGGCCAGCACCTGCGCCTCGCGCCGCGCGTCCAGCACCGCGAGGCCCTGGGCCTTTTTCAGCGCGCCCACCGCGGCGGCGGTCTCCATGCGCTCCTCCAGCAGCGAAACCAGCTGCGCGTCGATCCTGTCCAGCTCGCCCCGGAGCTCCATGAGGGTTGCCATGCCTGAGCCCTCCTGTTTGTTTGTGCCGAAAACACGTTCTTTTCATCCCCGTGCGCCGTGCGCCGGAGATGGTTCTGTTTGAATTATAAAGGCTAACGCCCGCCGCGTCAAGGCTTTGCGCCGCGCGGAATTGACATCACGTTCCCCGCGGGCTATAATGACCCCATCCGAAACAGGCCGCCGCGCGCGGCCGCACAGGGGGTCCCATGCAGAAAAACGAGCTTCTCACCCTTGCCTGCGAGCGCCTCGGCGCGGAGCTGGAGGGGGTCTGCCGCCATGAGGGCATGGCGGTTTTTGTTCCCGGCCTTTTGCCCGGCGAAACCGGCCTGGTCCGGATCGTGAAGGCCCAGCCCCGCTTCGCCTTCGGCCGGCTGGAGCGCCTGCTCTCCGAGCCCTCGGCGGACCGCCGGGAGCCCGGCTGCCCGGTCTTCCCCCGCTGCGGCGGCTGCGACGGGCGGCACATGGCCTACGGGGCGACCCTCGAGGCCAAGCGGCAGCAGGTGGAGGACTGCTTCCGCCGCATCGCCCATCTGGACGTGACCGTCCCGCCGGTACTCGGCATGGCCGACCCCTCCCATTACCGCAACAAGACCGCGCTCCCCGTCGGCGGGACGGCGGAGGCGCCGGTGATCGGCTTCTACGCCCCGCGCAGCCACCGGATCATCCCGGTGACCGACTGCCCCAACGCCATGCCGCCCACCGCCGCCCTGTGCGAGGCGCTGCTCCGGTGGATGCGCGCCGGCTCCGTCGCCCCCTACGACGAGGAGACCGGCCGCGGCCTGATCCGCCATCTGGTGGTCCGCGTCAGCCGGGCGGGGGAGGCCCTCGCCTGCGTCGTCGCCAACGCGGACCGGCTCCCGGTGGAGGCGACGCTGGCCGAGGCTCTCCTGCGGGCCGGCGCCCGCGGCGCGGTGCTGAACACCAACAAAGCCCGGACCAACGTGATCCTGGGCGGAACCTACCGCACCCTCGCCGGGGCAGGCGAGATGACGGACACCCTCTGCGGCCTCTCCTTCCGGGTCTCCCCGGCCGCCTTCTTCCAGGTGAACCCGGCGCAGACCGAGGTCCTGTACCAGACCGCCCTCGATTTCGCCCAGCTCCGGGAGACCGACACCCTCTGCGACGTCTACTGCGGCGCGGGCACCATCACCCTGACCATGGCCCCGCACTGCCGCAGTGCCATCGGCATCGAGGTCGTCCCCCAGGCCGTCGCCAACGCGGAGCGCAACGCCCTGGAGAACGGCATCGCCAACGCCTCCTTCCGCTGCGGCGCGGCGGAGGACGTGCTCCCCGCCCTGGTAGCGGAGGGCCTCCGCCCCGATGTGATCGTGGTCGATCCCCCGCGCAAGGGCCTCGACCCCGCCGTGATCGACGCCATCGACACCGCCGCGCCGCGCCGGGTCGTCTACGTCTCCTGCAACCCCGCCACCCTCGCCCGCGACGCCGGCCTGCTGGCCGAAAAGGGCTGGCGCATCGACCGCGTCCAGCCCGTAGACATGTTCTGCTGGACGAGCGGGGTGGAGACGGTGGTGAGTCTTTCCAAGGGCGAGATATCGAGCAAACCCATCCGGGTCGAGTTCTCTCTGGAAGGCCTGGACACCTCCTGCCTGCTGAACGACGCTACCTACCAGCAGATCAAGGATTACGTTCTTGAGCACACAGGTCTGCATGTGTCGACCCTGTACATTGCTCAGGTGAAGGCCAAGCATGGAATCATTGAGCGCGAGTGCTACAACAAGGCGAAGACGGAAGGCAATCGGGTGCCGAAATGTCCGCCGGAGAAGGAGAAGGCCATTGAGGAGGCGCTGAGGCATTTTCAGATGATTCCGTGAATGATCATTGCAAACGAAAGCAGAACGCCTTCCCGACTCTATTGCCGGGGAAACGTTCTGCTTTTTGCAGTCCGCGCCTGAATGTGGCGTGATATGTGCGGCTTTCCGCGCAGAGGAGCGCTCACTGGAAATCGCCATGGGCCATATGTGTCAACACCCGCCCCATGGCCCGGATCACCATCCCGCTGTCGGTGGGCGGAATGCTGCCCTCCATGTATTCCTGATGGATCGTGGCGATGACACTGCCAAAGATGCGGGCCTCGGTTGTCAGGTCCGCGGGATTGTCCGCCTCGCCGCCGAAAAGGGAAAGATACATTTCCTGCATTTCACAATTGATGTGTGTCAGCAGGTCGACCCGATCCGTGTGAATCTGCAGCAGGGTATGCCCAAGCTCGTGCTGTTGTTCGCTGATTTGCCGGATGAACTCACCGAACGCCCTTGGCTGCATCGTGCGGACATCCTGTACCGCCTTGCGGACGACCGAGAGATACATCTCCTGCATGCGCTCCGCGATCTCATATTTATCGTGGAAATGCGCGTAGAACGTGCCCCGGGAGACCGGAGCCTCCATCAGGATGTCCTTCACCGTAATCTGCTCGAATCGCTTTGTCTTCAGCAGACGGATCAGTGCCTGAATGATGGCTTTGTCCGTGCGCTGAAACGCTTTTCTCTCGTCCATCTCTGCACACCTCCTCTAAACACTATCATAACATATATCCGGTAACAATACAAGTGTTCAGAATCTGGACGTTTACAGCTTTTTTGGCGGTTGCGCTGTGATGCTGCTTTTTTCATAATTCCGGTGTATCTTTCATGCCCGGGATCAGATACGGATGCCGGAAACCCGTCTGGCTGATTCGTCTGCGGCATACAGCGAGGGGTGAATGATTTGCGCGAGAGAAGCATCAGCGCCTGGTGTGTGGGCGTCTTCGCTGCCGCGGTACTGCTGGCTGCAGGCCTGCTGGCCTTCGCCCTGGCGCATCCGCCGGAAAAGGAGGGCATCACCCCCAGAAACCGGATTGGTATATCGGACGAGTATGCCGGCACACTGTTTGACGTCAGCTATGTCCACACCATCAACCTGGTGATCCCGGAGCTGAACTGGAATTACATGACCGCCCACGCGAAGGAGGAGCCCTATGTGCTCTGCGAGGTGGTGATCGATGGGGAGACCTTGACAGACGCGGCCATCCGGCCAAAGGGTAATTCTTCCCTGACTGCTGTAGCCATGCAGGGCAGTGATCGGTTCAGCTTCAAGATCGAGTTCGACCACTACCACCCAAGAAATACCTTCCGAGGTCTTGACAAGCTGGTGTTGAACAATCTCGGATCTGACCTCACCTGCATGAAGGATTATTTCTCCTACCGGATGATGCAGGAGGCAGGAGCGGCAGGCTGTCTGTGCAGCTACGCGCTGGTGCAGGTCAACGGCCGGGATTTCGGCCTGTATCTGGTGGTGGAGGCTGTGGAGGATTCCTTTGTGTACCGGAATTTCGGGGACTCGCCCGGTCAGTTCTATAAGCCGGATGTGTACGCCATGGAATCCCTGGCGGGTGCTTTCTCCGGTCAGGAGGCAGAGGGCCAGACGCGGAGCACAATGCCGGGGGCTATGTCACCGCTTGGCGCGAACGCGCTGGGCGAGCAGATCAAAGGGAGCTTTGGAGATCGCGAAGCGCAGATGCTGCTCTCCGCCGGCGGCTATGGCGGGGACAACCCGGGAACCTATCGGTTCCTGTTCGATACCGCGGTGTTTCCGCTGGACGACGCGCAGCAGCGGCAGTATATCGCCGCGGTACGGACGCTGAACACTTCTGAACATCCCGAAGACGCCCTGGACCTGGAGCAGCTCATCCCCTATTTTGTGGCGCACAACTTCGTGAATAATTATGACGGGTATACCGGCATCACCGTACATAATTTCTATCTGCGGGAGAACGGCGGCAGGCTGTCTCTGCTGCCCTGGGACTACAACCTGGCCTTCGGCGCGTTCACGATGGAAGGGGCGCTGGAGAGCTTTCTGGGCGGCAGCAGCTATGCGCTGGACCTCAGCGCACTGGGCCTTGAAGGCATGACGGCCAGCCAGGAATTTGTCAACTATCCCATTGACACACCGATGTTCTGCGCCGAAAACGCGGACAGGCCGCTCTTCGGCGCCTGGATTGCCCAGCCGGTGTACCAGGACGCTTACCATCAGGCATATGACGATTTTCTGACAGATTACCTGGACAGCGGCGCCTTCGAGGCGGAGTACCAGGCTGTTTACGCCCTGCTCCTCCCCTATGCGGAGCGGGGACTGATTCCCTGCACTTCAGATGCTTTCCGGACTGCTGCGGAAGAATTGCACAGCTACTGCGGATTGCGCTGCCGGGCGATCCGCATGCAGCTGGACGGCTCAATGCCCTGCACCGCGGAAGGTCAGAAGGCGCAGCCGGAAACCCTTCTTCCCGTGGGCGATCTGAATCTCGGCAAAACCATCGACTTTTCCGGGCTGGCGTTCGGACTGACCCGGGAGGACGTGCTGCAGGTGCTGGACGCGGTGACAGGCGACGGGGATCACACCCTGGAGGGCGTGATGCAGTCGGTGCAGTCACTGACGAGGGATCCTTCGGGCGCCGTGCCCATGGTTCATCGGGTCTGGTCGCAATCACGGCTGGTACGGCGTGCGGTCGGCGGCATCGTCCTCCCTGCCGTACTGCTGATCATCGCCGTTCTGGCCCTGCTGATCGGACTCAAGCGCGTCAAACGGATCCACCGGGAGGTGTGAGGATGGAAGAGCGCATCCAGTACCGCCATGAGTACAAGTTTCTTCTGAATGCCCTGGACGTGTTTGCCGTGCGGGCCCGGCTGCAGGCCGTGATGCCGCGGGATCCCCATGCCGGCCCCGGCGGCGAATACCGCATCCGGAGCCTGTACTTTGACGACGCGGCAGACAGCGCGCTGCGGGAAAAGTTGGACGGTCTCAGCCGCCGGGCAAAATTCCGCATCCGCCTGTACAACAACGACGACACCTTCATCCGCCTGGAGAAAAAGGTGAAGGCTGCCGGACTGGGCGCCAAGATTTCCGCGCCGCTGACCCGGCAGGAGACGGAACAGATTCTCACAGGGGACATCGCGTGGATGGCCGGAGACGGGAGAGAGCCGCTCCGCGAATTGTATGTCCGGATGCAGTATGACGGTCTCCGGCCGAAGACGCTGGTGGATTATGTCCGGGAACCCTTCCTGTACGCGCCGGGGAATGTCCGGGTTACGCTGGACAGGGATATCCGCAGCGGTGGGACCTCCACCGAACTCTTCTCCGCTTCCGTGCCCATGGTGCCCGCTGCGGAAGCAGGCGTTGTTATGGAAGTCAAGTTTGACAATTTCCTGCCCCGCGTCATTCAGGACACCATACAGATGAATGACCGGGGGTCCGGCACATTCTCAAAATATGCGGCCTCCAGAGCCGTCACCCTTTACTGAGCCATCGAGAGAGGAGCGCTTTTCATGAGCATTACGGACATCCTGACTTCTGACATCCTGACGCGCGTCACCGCCGTATCCCTGACCGATATGCTGCTGACCGTCCTGCTGTCCTTCTGTACGGGCATGTTCATCTTCTACATCTACCAGAAAACCTTCCGCGGCGTGCTCTATTCCCTCAGTTTCGGCCTTTCCCTGGTAGCCCTGTGCATGATCTCCGCCATGCTGATCCTGGCTGTGTCAAGCAATGTGGTGCTGTCCCTGGGCATGGTAGGCGCGCTCTCGATTGTCCGCTTCCGCACAGCCATCAAGGAGCCGCTGGACATCGTCTTCCTGTTCTGGGCGATCTCGGCAGGCATTATCCTTTCGGCGGGCCTGATTCCCCTGGCAGTGTTCGGGAGCCTCGCCATTGGCCTGGTGATCCTGCGGATCGCGCAGGGAAAAACCAAAACGGATCCCTATCTGGTCATTGCCCACCTTGCGGCCGCGGACAGCGAGGATGCCGTGATGGACGTCATCCGCGCCCAGACCTCCCGCCAGCGCATCAAGGGAAAGACCATCGCCGGCGACGGGAGCATGGAACTGACCGTGGAGGTGCAGGTCAAGGATGACCGGAGCGCTTTCGTGCGGCAGCTCTCCGCCCTGGAAGGCGTCAAAGACGTGGTCATGGTGTCTTACAACGGAGACTATATGCAGTAAGAAAGCGTTTCTGATTGTGACCTCGTTGTTCGTTATCGTTCCTGAAAGAACATCAGACAGCGACAAACGGGAGCAATGTCCGATGCCGGGTGATGGCTGCCGCCCGATATGCACTTCTCCGAATAGCAAAGGACAAAGAATCATCAGAATCGACACCATGACCGTGGCGGCGGAAAGCCCGGCAAGCCCTGTGTCGATCTTCGCGCTGAGTGTCGAGATCACAAACCAGACATACACCCCTATGTCATGGCCGGAATGAAAATCATCCGCAATATCAGCAACAAGCCAAAGACAATCATCTATATGATCATAACGGATGAGAAAAGTGAGGCTGAGCCAATATCACCAAGGGCAGCGCAGACAGTGACCAGTGCTTCATCACTGCCGGCTGTCAACGCCGAAGCGCTGAACAGCATGAGAATCAGAGCAACAAGGCAAAGGATGGGTTTCTTCATCGTAGCTGTCCTTCTTTCCACTGCCGGTCACCCAGCATACCTTCCAGTATGTATGTCGAACAGGCCTATCAAGAAGCTCTTTCATTTTTGATTATACGCCGAGAAGGCTGCATTGCCAAGCAACTGTTTCAGAGAAACACTAGTGTCAAAAAAGAGATCATCAGCCATTATTCTTTTCCCGGATGACTGGTTGGCAGGAAACAGTGACAGCGCCGCCTGCGCTGACGAAACAAACGCGGTTTTCACGTTTCACAAATTTGGGAAACGTACCACCGGAAACAGCATGTGATCCAATGCAGCTTTTCTCCTGATCCTATCAGAAACTTAGGCGCAAGCAGGGCAAATGTCAGACATTTGCACAAAGCTTGTTGGAGGGCTCCGCCCCCAAACCCCGGCTGCCAGCGCTGTGCGCTGAGGTTGTTCGGGGAAAGAAGCGATCAGGCCGTCTCCCGTTCCAGACGATTAACGCCTTACGCCGTCGTGCTTAGTCTATCAGACTACACGTTCGGCGCAGGGCGTTTTTTGTTTTTCGTTTGATAGCAGGCGGACCATCCCGCGTGTACTCTCCACAACCACAGCGCATTGCGCTGGCTTACAGGGGACTGGGGGCGGAGCCATCCAGCAAGCAATGTGCAAAACATTATATGTTTGCCCTGCTTGCTACTTTCTAAAAACAGTTCCGCTCTCATCCTGTTGCATTTCAGAGCGACAAATCAATCGCATCAATGTCATCTTTATTCGCATGCGGTTTGACTTTGTCTTGTGCCTGTTCTCCGAGCTTGCATGTTCTTTTAAACAGCGGAAGCATTGCGGTGCGGAGATCCGCCGTTTCTTCTTCGTTGAGCGGCAGCGGGCCTGATTCTGCTAATATGGCTTCCACCATCTTCTCCGGCGTAAAATCGGTCAGCATTCCCTGCGCATTTGTTTGCCATTGGAACGCCGCGGCAATCTGTCGCATCTTTTCTGAGGTAAGTCTGGCGCTGTCTTCGGCATGCGATTTGCCTTTCTCCCGAAACGCTTGCATGATCTTTCGGAAGATGTTCTCGGCGGTTATGACGTCATAATCGTACGACGATCCCGGCTGACTTGCCCGGATCTCCTTGAACGTTTCCTGTAACGCGCGCCGTTTCTCCGGATCAGTTTTCGTTAACTCCAGCATCATGCTCTGCGCCTGATGCGGAATCGCCTTCATGCTGGCAACGCCGGCAGCCATGATTCCCTGTTGCATGTCTTCCAGTTTATGTGTCAGCAGCGCAAACTCCGGCATCGTCAGCAGGATGTTGACGATGTCCGGATTCACCGTCCGAGTCATCAGACTCTTTGCGGCTTCCGCGCTCAGTCCTAACTTCTCGATATCGTAATTGGTCCTGTACGGAATGTTCGTCAGACAGAGCAGGAAGTCTGTTGATACTCCGAAGACGCTGGCGATTGCGACAATGCTGTTTGTGGAGAGCTTATCGGTCTGTCCGGACATATACCGGCTGAAGGAACTCTCCGACATACCGATCTTCTCCGCTAACTCTGCCTGGCTCATTTTCTTTTCGATGAGAAGATCGCGGACGCGGGAACGTAAATCGCCGGGTTTACAGGGAAAGTATTCGTGAATCGTGTCTGTCATGCCGAGCTCCTCCGCCTCTTATCTGTCGTTTGCTGCATCGTTCTGTCGGGTTATCTGCCCGCAGTTCGACTCTGCAGTACCGAGATCATATCACAATTTGTTCCCCTTTAAAAGCGAACACCGCCGGTTTGAATCGCATTCATCCGGCGGTGTTTGGGTTTTACGGTTTTACATCCTATCAGCTATTCGTCTTGCATTTTTGCAAGATTTTTGGATTTGGCCCTTCCAGAATTGCAGGAATGCACATGCTCAAGCGTATTTTCGGAAATCCAATATACTGATCATGATGACCGGCATCAAACGCACCTTGACAACCAGTCTTCCTCATCGCCTGAGATACACCGCCACGACCTTCCGGATCCACGGATTCAGTCACACGCAGCACCTTGCCGCCGGAAGTGAGCGCCCCGCCGGGGACTGGGTGTGAGCCAAAACAAGGTTTCTACCCGGGAAACAGGTCAGCAGGAAGACGACCCATTTATAAAGCTTACAAACTTACAAAACTAATTCTATCCAATCATCCAAGGAGAAACCCTTTGTACAACATTTTTGCCAGAGTCAAGGCGGCCGTCACCACAAGGCAGGCCGCCGAAGCCTACGGGCAGAAGGTCAGCCGCAACGGCATGACTTGCTGCCCTTTTCATAACGACCAACATCCCTCCATGAAGGTGGACGAACGCTACTACTGCTTCGCCTGCCACGAGACCGGCGACGTGATCGATTTCACCGCGAAGCTCTTCGGCCTCCGCCCCTACGACGCCGCGATGAAGCTCGCCCATGATTTCCACATTGACCCTGATTCTCCCGCTCCCGCGGCTGTCTCCCCTCCCGGGGGACAGCTGGCGCTGCAGCGGAACCTGGAGGCCCGATGTGCCCAAGTTGCTGATCGACTATGAGTGCCTGCTGAAAAAGCAGCAGGATGCCTTTGCTCCCATCTCGCTGGATGAAACCTGGGATCCCCGCTTCGAGGAGGCGTGCCTTAAGCTGCCGGAGGTGGGATACCTGATTGACTGCCTCTATCACCCGGATCCGGCCACACGAAAAGAAACCGCGGAGGAGCTGATCCGGAGCGGCGAGATAGACCGGATCGAGGCTGTTCTTCGGGCAGCGCAAGCCACACAGAAGGAGGTGACAGACGATGACGGAGAAGCAGCCGATGGCCCTGACGCCCCCGGCGGCAGCGCCTGCCGCGCCGCCTGAAAAGGACCAGACCACAGCGGAAGATGAACTGACGCAAAGGCGTGCCGAGATTCGGAACATGCTGGAGAAGACCGACAAGGGCGGCACCGCCAACACCATTCAGAACTGCGTCCTGGTGTTCGAGGAGGATCCTGTCTTCGCGGGGAAAATCATGCGGAACCTGCTGACGGAGACCGATGATATGATCGGAGCTTTCCCCTGGCGGCGGGACAGCACCCGCTTTGACGATCAGGACCTGCCCCATGTGCTGCTGCACTTTGAACACCACTACGGCATTCGATCCGAAAAGAGTGTGGAGAACGCCTTCCGGGTGGTGGCCAGCAAGCACAGCTTTCACCCCATCCGGGATCATCTTCAAGCCCTGTGCTGGGACGGCACGCCCCGGATCCGCTATGCGCTGCACCATTTTCTCGGGGCGGAGGTCAACGATTACAACGAGGCCTGCCTGAAGGTCTTCATGCTCGGCGCCGTGAAGCGGGTCTTTGAGCCCGGTGCCAAGTTTGATCTGATGCTGGTGCTCACCGGCGGCCAGGGCGCGGGGAAGTCCACCTTTCTCCGCTTCCTGGCCCTCCGGGACGAATGGTTCTCCGACGACCTGAAAAAGCTGGACGATGAGAAAATCTATCAGCGCCTGGCTGGGCACTGGATCCTGGAGATGTCCGAGATGGTGGCGACCGCCAGCGCCAAGAGTATCGAGGACATCAAGTCCTTCCTCTCCCGGAGCAAGGACACCTACAAATTCCCCTATGACCGCTT
>CAMVAJ010000054.1 GCA_947165425.1 uncultured Clostridia bacterium | reverse complement strand
CCAGCATTACAAAACGCGACTGGATATGTAAATTATTTAATTGAGATTAGTATCAGTCCTCCTGATCCAGTCTGGAAAAACCCTCGCCAAGGGCCTCGAAGGCCTCCGTGATGAACATGAAGGCCCCCTCGTCCTCCTCCCGCACCAGCTGCTTGACGCGGGGGAGCTCGGAGCGGGAGACGACGCAGAGGATCACCGGGCGCTCCTGCCGGGTGTAGCCCCCGCGGGCCCGCAGCTGCGTCACGCCGCGGTTCAGGTCGTTCAGCAGGCGGTCCGTGATGCTCTCCCATTTCGGGCTCATGATGAAGCAGGCCTTGTTCGCGGTGAAGCCCACCATCACCATGTCGATCACCTTGGAGGAGACGGCGATGGAGATCAGGGCGTAGAGCGCCTCCCCGCTGCCCAGGGAGAGCCCGGCCGCCACGACCACGATAAAGTCCAGCCCGAAGAGCACCATGCCCACCGTGATGGACGGGAAGCGCCGGTGCAGCATCCGGGCCACCATGTCCGTGCCGCCGGTGGTGGCCCCGCCGCGCAGGATCAGGCCCAGCCCGATGCCGAGCAGGATGCCGCCGAAGAGGGAGGCGAGCAGCGGGTCCGCCGTCATCGGCTGCAGGCAGAGCAGGTCGATGGCGGCCGAGAAGAGCACCGTCGCCACCAGCGAGCGGAAGGCGAAGCGCGGGCCGACCGAGCGGTAGCCCACAAGGAAGAGCGGCACGTTCATCACCAGGGAGGTCACGCCCACGGGCAGGCCGAAGAAGTGGTGCAGGATCGTGCTGACGCCGGTCAGGCCGCCGGGCGCGATCAGGTTCGGCGTCAGAAACAGCGGATAGGCCGCGCCGCCGATCAGACAGCCCAGCACGATCTGCGCGTAGGCCAGGGCACGCTCCCGCCCCGAGATCCCGCCAAAGGCGGCCTTCAGCTTCTGCATGGGTCGATTCCTCCAATGGTTCTGTTTTGCGCCGCCGCGGAACTCCGGGCAGCAAAAACCGACGCAGCGCGCCGGTTTTTTGATGGATGATCGTATGGGCGGACCGATGTCCGTTATTTCCGCTTGCTCTCCCGCCGGATGGTCGCGTCCGGGTTGGCGGCCTGCTTCATGAAGGTGGTCGGGCTGATGCCGACGATGTTCTTGAACTGCTTGGAGAAGTGGTAGGGGTCCTGCATCCCGACCTCCGCGCCGACCTGCCGGACCGTCATGTTCTGCTCCCGCAGCAGCTCCTTGGCGCGCTCCATCTTGCAGCGGAGCACATAGCTCAGCGGCGGGATCCCCACCTCGCTGACAAAGCGCTTGCGGAAGGTCTCCAGCGGGATGCGGCTGATGGCCGCCATCTCCGCCAGGGAGTAGTTGTCCCGATACTCGTTGGCCCGGAGCGTGTCCACCACCTTGGCGATCTCGTGGGAGAGCATCGCGTCCATGGCGACGGGCTGGCCCCAGTGGCTGGCGAGCATGCCGTACATCAGGTGCTGCAGCTGGTAGGTGGCGTTGCTGGTGCCCGTGTGCCGCACCATCACCTGCACGATCTGCCGGGCCAGGAGCATCTGGCTGGGCAGGGCAGTCTGGCGCAGCGGGGCGTGCAGCAGGGCGCCCATCTTGCGCACAACCATCGGCGCCAGCGGGCCGTCCATGGCGATCCAGATCAGCCGCGCGCTCCGGGGCACGTCCAGGAAGGCCTTCTCCCGGGAGGCCGGGAGCCAGCAGGTCTCGTTCTCCTTGAGGGTCAGCTCCGACTGGACCCAGCGGAGGGTTGTCGCTCCCTCGTCCACCGCGAAAAACACGAACTGATCCCGCGGACGGACCGTGTAGGTGCCCGCGTCCAGCAGGATACTCCCGGCGGCGCACATCCATACGCCGCTCGCAATCGTCAGACTTCCGGGTTGATGACGCCCCTCGATCACCAAGGCGTCCGGTGATACCTCGAATTCCTCAAACAGCCAGGATGTCATGCGCGATCACTTCCTCTCCCGCGCATAAACCGACGCAGAATTACATCTGAGCATGATGATTATAGTTTACGAACGTTCGGATGTCAATGAATAAACCTTCCAAAAAATGTCCAGTTCTTTTGCCAATTGCGACAAATAAAGGGCATTTCACGTCCGATTCGTCCGGTGTGCCAATTTGGCACCACCCCGCATAAAGATCAATTCGCCCGCGCTTTACCTTTCCGCGCGAAAATGGTATAATGAGCGGGAACCATCAACGCAAGCAGGGGGAGACTATGCCAGCGATACAGGATATCGGCGTGGATCTGGGGACATCCCACATCCTGATCTATATGCGGGGACGGGGCATCGTCCTCCGGGAGCCCGCCGTGGTGGCGGTGGACCGGGATCTCAACCGCGTGGTGGCGATGGGCGAGGACGCCCACCGCCTCATCGGGCGCACGCCCGGCAACATTCAGGCGATCCGCCCGCTGCGCCAGGGCGCGATCCTGGACTACGACCTGGTCAAGGCGCTGCTGACCGACATGATCGGCAAGGTGACCGGCAAGCACCGGCTCGCCCGGCCCCGCGCGGTGCTCTCGGTCCCCTCGGGCGTCAACGACATGGAGAAGCGCTCCATCATCGGCATGATGTTCGACGCCGGCATGCGCCGCACGCAGATGCTGGAGCGGCCCATCGCCGCCGCCCTGGGCGTGGGCATGCGCTTTGACGAGGCCTACGGCTCCATGATCGTGGATATCGGCGCGGGCATCACGGACGTGGCGGTGCTCTCGATGAACGAGGTCTCCGTCGGGGCCTCCCTGCCCGTGGGCGGGGACTACCTGGACGACGCCGTCATTCGCTTCCTGCGCAAGAAGCACAATCTGCTCGTGGGCGAGCGCACGGCGGAGGAGATCAAGATCACCCTCGGCAGCGCGGTCCCGCCGCTGGCGGGCGAGAGCATGGAGGTCACCGGGCGCAATCTCGTCTCCGGCCTCCCCAAGACCCAGCGCGTCACGGCGACGGAGATCTACGAGGCGCTCAAAGAGCCGGTGGACGACCTGATCGAGGCCATCCAGGCCGTGCTGGAGCGGACCCCGCCCCAGCTGGCGGCGGATATCTTCGACGAGGGCATCGTCCTGACCGGCGGCGGCGCGGCCCTCCCAGGCCTGGCAGACGCGGTCTACGACGGGCTGAAGATCCCCTGCGCCGTGGCGGACGACCCACAGACCAGCGTGGTCATGGGCTGCGGCCGCGCCCTGGAGGACACGCCCATCATGCGCTCCCTGCTGGACGACAGCCGCCGCCGGTGGCGGAGATAGAGGCTGTTTCCATTTTCAAATCAGCATGCCAGGCCAGGCAAAAAACCGGCCCCTCTGCCGCTGCGGCGGCATCTCCCCATCGGAGATGGGGAGATTGGGCTGAAGCACACAGTAACCAAAAACCTCCCCAGCTTGCTGGGGAGGGGGACCGCCGCCCTCCGCGGGGCGGCGGTGGAAGGGCCGGTCTGGCGCATAAGACAGACAACCCCCAAAGTCTGAGCACACACGACAATCGGAGAGATACACATGAGCGAACATATACCGCATATCCGGGATTTCCGGGGGCAGCGGATCCACCTGATCGGCATCGGCGGCTCGAGCATGTCGGGCCTGGCGGAGATGCTGCTGGACGAGGGCTATCCCGTCTCCGGCTCCGACCGGGACGAGGGCTATCTGATCGGGGACGTGCGCCGGGCCGGCGCCCAGGTGATGATCGGCCACCGGGCGGAGAACGTCCACGGGGCCGCGCTGGTGGTCTACACCGCCGCGATCCCCGCGGACAACCCCGAGCGCCTCGAGGCGGCGCGGCTGGGCATCCCCGCCCTGGAGCGGGCGACCCTGCTGGGCCAGCTGATGGAGACGCGGGAGAAGGGCATCGCCGTCTGCGGCGCCCACGGCAAGACCACCACCACCGCCATGCTGGCCCAGATTCTCATGTCCTGCGGGCGGGATCCCAGCATCCACATCGGGGGCAAGCTGGACTTCATCGGCGGCTCCACCCGGGTGGGCCACGGGGACGTGTTCCTCGCGGAGGCCTGCGAGTTCAACCGATCCTTCCTGCAGCTGCGCCCCACGGTGGCCACGGTCCTGAACATCGACGCCGACCACCTGGACTGCTACCGGGATCTCGACGAGATCGAGGAGACCTTCGGGCAGTTTCTCCGCCTGCTGCCGCCGGACGGCCTGGCCGTGGGCAGGGGCACGGACGAGCGGGTGCTGCGGCAGCTGAGAAAGCTCTCCTGCCGCGCCGTCACCTTCGGCCTGACGGACGCGTGCGACTGGCACAGCGCCGACCTGACCGAGGACGCGGAGGGCCGCGCCAGCTTCACCCTGATGCACGGGGCGGAGCCGGTCGCCCGGATCCGGATGGGCGTGCCCGGGCTTTTCAACGTGGAGAACGCGCTGGCGGCCCTCGCCACCGCCATCGAGCTGGGCTGCGACCCGGCGCAGGCGGCCCGGGCGGCGGAAGCCTTTGCGGGCGCCCACCGCCGCTTCGAGAAGACCGGCGAGCTCAACGGCGCGGAGCTCTTCCACGACTACGGCCACAACCCCGCCGAGATGCGCAACGCCCTCTCCATCGCCCGCAAGCGCTGCAAGGGGCGGCTGGTCGCCGTGATGCAGCCCCACACCTTCAGCCGGGTGAAGGCGCTTTTTGACGACTATCTCACCTGCACGCGGGTCGCGGACATCACGCTGGTGACCGACATCTGCGCCGCGCGGGAGAAGGACCCCGGCGACATCCACAGCGGCATGCTCGTGGAGGGGATGCGCCGAAACGGCATCGACGCCCACTGGACGCCCTCCTTCGACGACACGGAGGCCTGGCTGCGGGCGAACCTGCGCCCCGGCGATCTGGCGCTGACCATGGGCTGCGGCGATATCAACATGCTCAACGAGCAGATCCGCCTCCACGAGGAGCGGCGGCAGGAGGAGACGCCTTGAACACCGAAGCGAGAAACTGGCCCTGCATCGCCACCGCGCCCTTCGGGCTGGAGGGGCTGGCGGCCGGCGAGCTCAAGCGCCTCGGGATGGCGGAGGTGAAGGCCGAGCCCGGCGGCGCGCGCTTCACGGCGGCCTCGCCGGAGAAGATCCTTCTGTGCAACCTCCGCCTGCGGATGGCGGACCGGGTGCTGATCATCCTGGCCGAGAAGCCCTGCCGCACCTTCGAGGAACTGTTCCAGCTGGTCTCGGAGATCCCGTGGGAGACCCTCGTCTCCCCGGAGGGAAAATACAACGTCTCCGGCAAGTGCGCGCGCTCGCAGCTGATGAGCGTGCGGGACTGCCAGGCCATCGCCAAGAAGGCGATCATCGAGCGGCTGCGCCGCCGCACCGGACGGACGGTCTTCCCGGAGCGCGCCGAGCCCTACCCCATCGAGGTCAGCCTCCACGGCGACGTGGCCCGCATCGCGCTGGACACCTCCGGGGACGCGCTGAACCGCCGGGGCTACCGCACCTGGAACGGGGAGGCGCCCCTGCGGGAGACGCTGGCCGCCGCCCTGGTGGAGCTGTCCCCCTGGCGGCCCGGCATGCGCCTGTACGACCCCTGCTGCGGGACCGGCACCCTGCTGATCGAGGCGGCCTGGCGGGCGGCGCACCGCGCGCCGGGGCTGACCCGCGCCTTCGCGTGCGAGGCCTTCCCGGCCTTCCGGGAGGTGGACGCGGCGAGCCTGCGGGCATCCCTCTCGGCGGAGTGCGACCTCGGCCGCATCGGGGAAATCGCGGGCTCGGACATCGACCCGGAGGCCGTCGCCCTGGCGGAAAAGCACGTCCGGCAGGCGGGGCTGCGCGGCCTGATCGGCCTGCAAACCCTCCCCCTGCAGGAGCTGCGGCTGGAGGGCGAGCCGGGGGTCTTCCTCTGCAATCCCCCCTACGGCGAGCGCCTCGGCGACCGCAAGAGCGGCCAGGCTGTCTGCAGAGCCCTGGCCCAGCTGCAGAAGCGGCACCCCGGCTGGGCGCTGTGCGCCATCTCCTCCGATCCGATGTTCGAGCGGATCTATGGCCGGCGGGCGGACAAAAAGCGCCGCCTCTACAACGGCCGTTTAGAGTGTGAATTCATGGTTTTCGGCGCGCGGGAGCGCGGCTGAGCGGAAGGAGCGCGGAGCGCAATGCGGACCATCACGGCGCAGCCCCTGCCGGACTGGGAGAGCCTGCCGGATTTCGGGCTGTACATGGATCAGCTGCTGATCTTCACCGAGCGGTACCTGCGCGGGGAGCTGACCGCCGGGATGGTCAACAGCTATGTCAAGAGCGGGCTCGTCACGCGCCCGTCGGGGAAAAAATACGGCAAGGAGAGCCTCGCGCAGATCCTGATGGTCGGCGCGCTGAAGGCGGCTCTGCCGCTGGACAGCCTGCGGCTGCTCCTGCACGGCGGCGGGGAGACGGACACCCGCGCCCTCTACGCCCAGTTCCTGGCGGAGCTGGAGCGGATCGAGTCGGAGCAGGGCCGGCAGCCCCAGGCGGACGCCCTCGACTGCGCGCTGCGCGCCGCCTGCGAGCAGCAGCGCTGCCGGGATCTGCTCTCCGCCCGGAACGGGGCCTCGGCGCCGGGGAAGGAATAGAAGAAAATGCCATTGGACGGACTGACCCTGCACTTCATGGCGCAGGAACTGAACGAGAAGCTGGCCGGCGGTCGGGTGGACCGCGTGATGCAGCCGGAGAAGGACACGCTGATCCTCCTGCTGCGCGCGGGGAACGAAAACCACCGGCTGCTTTTGTGCGCCTCCCCGAACAACCCGCGCTGCCACCTGACGGCCGCCTCCTTCCCCAACCCGCTGGAGCCGCCCATGTTCTGCATGCTCCTGCGCAAGCATCTGCTGGGCGCGCGGCTGACGCGGGTCACCCAGCAGCAGGGCGACCGGGTGCTGCACTTCGACTTCGACGCCATGGACGAGCTGGGCGACCACGTGCTGCGCCGGCTGATCCTGGAGATCATGAGCCGTCACTCCAATCTGATCCTGGTCGACGGCGAGGACCGCGTCCTCGAGGCGGCGCGGCACGTCAGCGGCGAGATGAGCCGCGTGCGGCAGATCCTGCCCGGCCTCGTCTACGAGGCGCCGCCCGCCCAGGACAAGGCCGATCCCTGGCGCTGCGGCGAGGAGGAGCTGCTCGCGCGCCTGCGGGGCGCGGGGGAGCTCCCGCTGCGCAAGGCCCTCTCCCAGCAGCTGGCGGGCCTGTCCGGCACGGCGGCGGAGGAGATCGCCTACCGCCTGCTCCCGCCGGGGTCGGAGCGCTTCCCGGAGGAGGAGCTGCCGGAGGCCGCCCGCCGCCTGCGGGATCTCTTCGCCCGGCTGCCGGGCATGGCCGAGCCCCGGGTGCTCCTCGACGGCGACGGGGACGTGACGGACCTGTTCGCCTTCCCCTACCTGAGCCGGGATCTGGACCGCCAGCGCCGTTGCCCCACCCTCTCCGCGGCGGTGGAGCAGTGCTTCTCGGGCCGGGACGCCAAGGACCGGATCCGCCAGAAGAGCGCCTCCATGGTCCGGCTCCTGAAGGGGCAGGTGGAGCGCTGCGAGCGCAAGCTGGCCCTGCAGGAGGAGGAGCTGGCCTCGGCGGAGCGGATGGAGGAGTACCGGGTGATGGGCGAGCTCATCAACGCGAACCTCTACCAGCTTCGCAAGGGACAGACCGAGGCGCTGCTGGACAACTTCTACGACCCGGAGCAGAAGCCCCTGCGCGTCCCGCTGGACATCCGGCTGACCCCGGCCCAGAACGCCCAGCGCTATTTCAAGCGCTACCAAAAGGCCCGGGCCGCCCGCGTGACCGCCACCGAGCAGCGGGAGAAGACCCTGCGGGAGCTGGACTACCTGGAGGGCATGCTCCTGGACGTGGACAAGTGCGCCGGCGAGAGCGAGCTGGAGGAGATCCGCGAGGAGTTGGCCCGCACCGGCTATATGAAGCGGGTCACCAACCGCCGGGAGAAGCGAGCCCTCCCCGCCTCCAAGCCCTACCGCTACCTGAGCGCCGACGGCATCGAAATCCACGTGGGGAAGAACGCCGTGCAGAACGAGCGCCTGACCCAGTCCGCCCGGCCAAACGAGCTCTGGCTCCACGCCAAGGACATGCCGGGCAGCCATGTGCTGATCCGCTGCGAGGGCGAGGTCCCGCTGACGACGCTCCGGCAGGCCGCGCAGCTGGCCGCTTGGTACTCCAAGGGCCAGCACAGCGCCAACGTCCCCGTGGACTACACCCTCCGCCGCCACGTCAAGAAGCCCTCCGGCACGGCCCCCGGCTTCGTCATCTACACCAACCAGCACACGGCCTACATCACCCCCGACGAGGCGGAGATCCGGAAGATCCGGCTCATCGAGGCGTAGGATCCCGTGCCTATATTTCAACATTGTAACACTTCCATGTCGAAAGATTGACTTAAGTGGAACAGCGGCGTACAATGTGGGAAGCGCGCCACAGTCTACTGTGGCAGATCACCGGCGGAAGGAGGCGCACCCATGCGGCACAGGCTGTTCTGCTTTTTGCTTTGCCTGGCGCTCGTCTGTCCCGCGCTCCCCGCGCGGGCCCTCACCCTGCCCTCCTCCCTGAAGGTCATCGAGGACGAGGCCTTCTGCGACACGCCGCTGGACTATGTGGTGATCCCCTACGGCGTCCGGACCATCGGCGCGCGGGCTTTCGCCAACGCGGGGCTGAGCTTCGCGGTCATCCCGCTGACCGTTGTATCGATCGGCGCCAACGCCTTTTCCGGGGAGAGCGCGGATTTCCGGGTGCAGGTCAGGCAGTACAGCTACGCTTACTACTGGTGCATTCACAATAACGTGCGCTACACCATCCAGTCCATCCCGACCCCGACCCCGGAGCCGACCGTCACGCCGAAGCCTACGGCCACCCCCACGCTGACCGCCACGCCGAAGCCCACCGCGACCCCCAAGCCCACGGCTACGCCCAAGCCTACGGCCACCCCCAGGCCTACCTCCGTCGGGATCTCCGCCGCCCTCGTGGCGCAGCAGGGGGACAAGTATCTGGGCACCAGCTACAGCACCATGGACTGCCAGGCCTTTGTGGAGCGGTGTCTGTACGACGCGGGCCTGTCCGTCAACCTCGCGGGCAGCAACGCCTGGTACCGGGCGATGACCTGGACCGGCACGCCGGAGGAGTGCCGCGCTATCTTCGGGACGATCCCCGTGGGCGCCTTCCTCTATATCTTAGAGTTCGACGGCGGCGAGCGGGCCAGGGGCTACTACGACGGCATCGGCAATTCCAGCCATATGGGCCTGTATATCGGGCGCAACGGCGGCGCGATCCACTCCTCCTACTCCCGGGGCGGCGTCTATTATTCCAGCTTCTCCGGCTCCACCATCAACGGCGGCTGGAACCGGGTCGGCCTGTGGAAGCGCCTGGACTATGGCAGCACCGTCAACGCCATCCTCTCCCAGTACTGATTTTTCGGACAAATCCCATCCGGACATTAACGCTCCCGCAAGGCGATCAGGCCCTGCGGGAGCTTTTTCTGCGCTGATTAACGACAATCGTGCGGACAAAGGCCATTGACAGAAGATGCATTATTCTGTACAATATCATTGACAGAAATGAACAGGGGGGGAAATGTGATGATCGCGACCAATTACACGAATGCCCGAAACAATCTGAAAGGCTACTGCGACATGGCCTCCGATACCGGCGAGACCGTGATCGTGACCCGGAAAGCGAATAAAAACGTGGTGATTCTCAGTCTCGAGCGGTACAACCTGATGGAAAAGGCAATCCGCAATTCGCAGTATCTCGCCAAGCTGGACCGCGCCTTTGATCAGCTGTATGCAGGCAAAGGCCAGGAGCATGAGCTGATCGAGGTGTAAGCGATGCGAAAAGAGTGGTCTGACGAGGCCTGGGAGGACTACCTGTACTGGCAGTCCCAGGACAGGAAAACATTAAAGAAGATCAACGATCTTATCAAGGATATCGACCGGAACGG
The DNA here is from genome assembly GCA_947165425.1 of uncultured Clostridia bacterium. GTDB lineage: Bacteria > Bacillota > Clostridia > Christensenellales > Aristaeellaceae > RUG11272. The sequence continues at coordinate 5,594 of CAMVAJ010000054.1, read as the reverse complement.
TCTGCAGGGGATCGGCAAGTCCGAGCCGCTGAAGTATCGCTCCGGCTGGAGCAGACGGATCGACCAGGCCAACCGGCTTGTGTTTGATATCCGGGATGGAAAGCTGCTGATCGCCTCCTGCCGCGGTCATTATGAGGATTGATCAGACAGCTTCTGAAATCAGCAGCGGGAAAAGGGAGCCGGACTTGATATGGGTTCCGAAGCCAAAAACGCCTGGACATTCAACACCGTGGCCGCTTCCTATGAGAAGATCCGCCCCGGCTACCCGGACGAGCTGTACCGGGCGCTCTTTGCCTACCAGCCGGTCCACGCCGGCAGCCGGGCCGTCGAGGTGGGTATCGGCGGCGGTCAGGCCACCCCGCCCGTGCTGGAGACAGGCTGCGCCGTCACGGCGGTGGAGTACGGGGACCAGCTCGCACAGGTCTGCCGGGAGAAGTTCCGCGCCTGCCCCGGCTTCTCGGTGCTGACCGGCCGGTTTGAAGAGGCGGGCCTGCCGGAGGGCGCGTTCGACCTGGTGTATTCGGCCTCCGCCTTCCACTGGATCCCGGAGGAGCTCGGGTATCCCAAAGTGTTCCGGCTGCTGAAAGCCGGCGGCGCGTTCGCGCGCTTCGCCAACCATCCCTTCCGGGCGGAGGGCAACCCCGCGCTGTACGAGGACATCGACCGCGTCTACGCGAAGTACTATTACCCCTATTACCCGGAGAAACAGCCGGCCCGAAGCCACCGGGCCTACACGGAGGAGCAGGCGGCGGAGCGGGCGCGCATCGCGGAGAAATACGGGTTCACCGACCTGCGCTGGGCGCTGTTTTTCAGGACCCGCACGCTGTCCGCCGGCGAATACCGTCTGCTCCTGGGGACCTACTCCGACCACATCGCGATGGAACCGGGCGTCCGGGAGCCGTTCTTCGACAGCATCGAGGAGGTCATCAACCGCCACGGCGGCGCCATCTCCATCCGCGACACCATCGACCTGCAGCTCGCCCGAAAGCCGCAGGCCGGCTTACGCTGAGATACCAACGCTTCACCCGCCTCCACGTCCCTGCGCGGCGGGTTCTTTCCATATCCTGGTGCCGACCTGTGAACGCCGCCGCTGCGGCAAGGAGGAGATGTCTGATGCGCCGACTGCTGACCGAGGCCGGGGAGCGTCTGCCGGAGATCCCCTGGGCGGAGGACTACCCCAGGCCGCTGCTGCGGCGGGCCGACTGGCTGTGCCTAAACGGCGTCTGGTCGCTGACCTTCGGCGGCCAAACCCGGGAGATTCGCGTCCCCTTCTGCCCGGAGAGCCTGCTCTCGGGCGTCGGGGACGCGCCGCGAGTCGGGGAGAGGCTGGTCTACCGCCGCGCCTTCGCCGTGCCGTCGGGCTGGCGGGGCCGGCGCGTCCTGCTCCACTTCGGCGCGGTGAGCCGGCAGGCCGAGGTGTGCGTCAACGGCCTGCGCGCCGCGTCGCACGAGAACGGCTATCTCCCCTTTTCCGCGGACATCACCGACCTCCTCCGCCCGGGGGAGAACGAGCTGACCGTCACGGCGGTCAACGACCTCGACCCCGTCTACCCCTACGGCAAGCAGCGGGAGAAGCGCGGCGGCATGTGGTACACGCCGGTCTCCGGCATCTGGCAGACCGTGTGGCTGGAGCCGGTGCCGGAGGCCCGCGTCCGCGCCCTGCGCGTGCGCGAGGTGCCCGGCGGCGTGGAGATCACGGCGGAGGGCGTCTCCGACGGCGTCGTGACCTTAGAGGGCCGGGACTGGCCGCTGCGCGGCGGCGCCGCCCGCGTCGCGCTGGAGCGCCCCGAGCGCTGGAACCCGGAGCATCCCCGGCTCTACCGCTACGGCCTCACCGCCGGGGAGGACCGGGTGGAGAGCTATTTCGCCCTGCGCACTCTGGATATCCGGGAGGTCGCAGGCGCGCCGCGCCTGTGCCTGAACGGGGAGCCCTACTTCTTCCACGGGCTCCTCGACCAGGGCTACTGGAGCGACGGCCTGTACACCCCCGCCTCGCCGGAGGCCTACGCCGAGGACATCCGCGCCATGAAGGCCCTGGGCTTCAACACGCTGCGCAAGCACATCAAGCTCGAGCCGGAGCGCTTCTACTACGAGTGCGACCGGCTGGGCATGATCGTCTTCCAGGACATGGTGAACAACGGCTGCTACCGCTACCTGCGCGACACCGCCCTGCCCAACCTCGGCTTCACCCGGCGCGGTGACCGGCGCATGCACCGCGATCCGAAGGCCCGGCAGATCTTCCTGGATTCGATGGCGCAGACCGTCTCCCGGCTGGACGGCCACCCCTGCGTCTGTCTCTGGACAATCTTCAACGAGGGCTGGGGCCAGTTCTGCGCCGACGACGCCTGCCGCCGCCTCAGGGCCCTCGACCCCACCCGCTTCATCGATGCCACCTCCGGCTGGTTCAGCCAGCATGAGAGCGACGTGGAGAGCCAGCACATCTACTTCTCCGCCCTCCGGCTGGGCGAGAAGCCCCTCCCCCAGCTCCTCTCCGAGATCGGCGGCTGGTCGATGAAGCTCCCGGAGCACAGCGCGAATTCAGAGAAGACCTACGGCTACCGCAAATACGAGGATCGTGCCGCCTTCGTGCGCGACCTGCGCGCCCTGTATCTGGAGCAGGTGCTCCCCCTGATCCCGCGGGGCCTGTGCGGCGCCGTCTACACGCAAGTCTCCGACGTGGAGGACGAGACCAACGGCCTGCTGACCTTCGACCGCCGGGCGGCGAAGGTGAGGCCGGAGGAGTTCGCGGACGTGTCGGAGGCGCTGCGGCGGGCCGTTCCGCGGGGCTGAGAGAGGGGCCGGAGCGCCCGCGCCCCGGCGCATGTTCCCCTTGCCAACCACCTGTTCGTATGGTAGAATGAGCCTGCTGAGCAAGCCGAAAGGAATGAGGAAAAATGGCCGCGAAAAAAGAAAAAGCACCTGCCGCCGCGCCCGTGCGCGACACGCAGATGGAGGATAAGCTCAAGGCCCTGGAGCACGCGCTGGCGGATCTGGACAAGCAGTTCGGCAAGGGCGCCGTGATGAAGCTGGGCGAGAACGCCGACCGGGGCAGCATCCCGGTGATCCCCACCGGCTGCCTGACGCTGGACGCCGCGCTGGGCGTGGGCGGCGTGCCGCGGGGCCGCATCATCGAGATCTTTGGGCCGGAGTCCTCCGGCAAGACCACCGTCGCCCTGCACATCGTCGCCGAGGCGCAGAAGGCCGGCGGCATCGCGGCCTTCGTGGACGCGGAGCACGCGCTGGACCCCATCTACGCCAAAAAGCTGGGCGTCAACATCGACGATCTCTACGTCAGCCAGCCGGACACCGGCGAGCAGGCCCTGGAGATCACCGAGGCCCTGGTGCGCTCCGGCGCCCTGGACGTGGTGGTCATCGACTCCGTGGCGGCCCTGGTGCCCAAGGCGGAGATCGAGGGCGAGATGGGCGACTCCTTCGTCGGCCTGCAGGCCCGTCTCATGTCCCAGGCGCTGCGCAAGCTCACCGGCATCATCAACAAGACCGGGTGCGTGGCGATCTTCATCAACCAGCTGCGCGAGAAGGTCGGCGTCATGTACGGCAACCCGGAGACCACCCCCGGCGGCCGCGCGCTGAAGTTCTACGCCTCCGTCCGCCTGGACGTGCGCAAGGGCGAGCAGCTCAAGAACGGCAGCGAGGTCGTGGGCAACCACACCAAGGTCAAGGTCGTCAAGAACAAGGTGGCCCCGCCCTTCCGCGTGGCGGAGTTCGATATCGTCTACGGCGAGGGCATCAGCCGCGAGGGGACGCTGCTGGACCTGGCGGTGGAGCGCGACATCATCCACAAGAGCGGCGCGTGGTTCTCCTACAAGGAGCAGCGCATCGGCCAGGGCCGCGAGAACACCCGGCTCTACCTCCGCGATCACCCGGAGGTCACCGCCGAGATCGACAGCATCCTGCGCGCCGAGCTCTTCAACACCGGCAAGGTGGCTGAGGCCCCGGTGGAGGCCCCCACCGAGGAGGAGCTCCAGGAGGACACCGAGCAGGATCTGCTGGATCTCCTGGAGAGCGAGCCCGAGGCCTGATGCTTTTCTCAAGTCAATATGCTTCATCCCAGTAGAAGACCGGCCTCTCTGTCGCTGCGGCGACATCTCCCCAGCAAGCTGGGGAGATCAGGTTTAAGCGCAGTAATAAAAACCTCCCCAGCTCGCTGGGGAGGGGGACCGCCGCCCTCCGCGGGGCGGCGGTGGAAGGGCTGGTCTTTCGGAGGATGAAGCTTGTGAGAGCTTCTAAACAATTAGCCCGGCGGCCTGCCGGGCTTTTCTTCCAGTAGTAACCATTAATAGTACGAAGTACTATTTAACACGATGATTGAAAATACTTCGTGTTTTCACAGTAAAGGTGGAACGCCATGAGCAAAACCAAAGACCGCATCCGCTCCAGCCAGCTCGGCTACCGGCATGAGCTGGGCCAGAATTTCATCTACGACGAGGCCCTCCTCGACGCGCTGGCAGAGGCCTCCGGCGTCGGGGCGGAGGACGACGTGCTGGAGATCGGCCCCGGCATGGGGACGCTGACGCAGGCGCTGTGCCGCCGGGCGCGGCGGGTCCGCGCCGTCGAGCTGGACGCGCGGCTGATCCCCCTGCTCTCGGCCTACCTGGAGCAGTATCCGAATTTCTCCCTCGTCCAGGGGGACGTGATGCAGACCGACCTCGCGGAGCTGACCGCCCCGCTGGAGAAGCCCTTCTCCGTCGTCGCCAACATCCCCTACTATATCACCACGCCGCTGATCACCCGCCTTTTATCCTGTGGCCTGCCAATGAAGTCTCTCTCGCTGATGGTGCAGCGGGAGGTGGCAGACAAGCTGCTCTCCGGCCCGGGGCAGGAGGGCTGGGGCCCGCTGGCCATCCGCTGCCAGTACCTGTGCGAGCCGCGCCTCGCCCTGGAGGTGCCCGCCGCCTGCTTCACCCCGCCGCCCAAGGTGGACAGTGCCTTCGTCGTGATGCCCCTGCGGGCGACGCCCGCCGTCCAGCCCCTGGACGAAGCGGCCTTCTTCCGCGTGGTGGGCGCGGCCTTCTCCCTGCGGCGCAAGACCCTGGTCAACGCCCTGTGCGCCACGCTCCGCCTGGAGCACGCCGAGGGCGCGACCCTGGCCGCCGCCGCCGGCCTCCCGGAGAAGGTACGGGGCGAGCAGCTCTCCCTGGCGGATTTCGCCCGTCTCTCCGACGCCTATACCCATTATTGTGAAAAAAGCGAATGATTGCTGCGACAATCAAATCGTGAATCCCAGCGCAGTTCAGAGTCGGAACCTCACCCCTGCCCCTCTCCTTTCAGGAGAGGGGCGGTTGTTTAGTGTTTTTTTACCCTCTGTCTCCCCTGAAAGGGGAGATGTCGCCGCAGCGACAGAGAGGTTCCTGTTGGCGGCAGCACATGCTTGCTTTCCAACTCAACTTCCAGCTATATGGGTGCAGGAACCTCATCCACCATCGCCCCGCGGAGGGCGATGGTCCCCCTTCCCCTGAAGGGGAAGGTTTTTTAACGCTTTTTATCCTCTATCTTCCCTGAAATATCCATAAACGAACCTGCCCTTCCACCGCCGCCCCGCGGAGGGCGGCGGTCCCCCTCCCCAGCAAGCTGGG
>CAMVAJ010000053.1 GCA_947165425.1 uncultured Clostridia bacterium | reverse complement strand
GAAGTCCACTGGTTTGTGTTTTTCCAGTGTCTACTTCAGGGGGAGCATATCAAAGAGGCGGCGATATCGTGAATTGTTTTATTCCCAAAGAGCGATTACGTTTTTGTAAACACTTGTGAACTGTTTGGCCGTCACCAATTTGCTGCTGAGCGGTTGTTTTTCATGCGACTCTTTCCTTATTCTTCAACGCTTGTATGCGATCCGACCTGAACAGCTACCCATCAGCACGGACTGAAAGGAATCTCATCCAGTCTGCAGATTTTTACAATGCTGCGACAGTTTTTTTCACTTTTGGGCTGCTTGCTGATCGGATGTGCTATACTATACACAATTCTATCGGAAAGGGGATGCTGTCTTGATCCGCGTCGCGATTGTCGAGGACTCGCCGGAAACACTCCGGCAGCTGCAGGGAATGATTGAACGCTATGGCATGGAAAATGGGCGTGAGTTCCAGTTTAAATGCTTTAGCAACGGGGTGGACTTTATCAGCGACTACATCCCCCAGTATGACATCATTTTCATGGACATCGACATGCCTCTCCTGAACGGGCTGGAGACCTCCCGCATTCTGAGAAGACTGGACAGAGATGTAACGCTGGTTTTTGTCACCAATCTGGAGCGCTACGCCATCAACGGCTATGACGCGGGCGCGATCGGCTTCATCGTCAAACCGCTCAATTATGCCACCTTTGCGATCCGTATGACCCGGTACCTCCGCCATGTTGCGGAAGGAGCGGAGCCCTTTCTGCTGGTCACATCAAAAGACGGGATGGCCAAAGTGCCGCTTTCGGACATATATTACATCACCGTATCGGGCCGTTATGTGCTCCTGCACACCAAGAACGGGGAGGTTGAGTGCCACAAGTCCATGAAAGCGCTGGAGCAGGAACTGCAGGGGCATAACTTTGTCCGCTGCGACAATTCCGCTATGGTCAATCTGAAGTATGTCACCGCCGTTCAGGGCAGCAGTGCGCAGGTCGCGGGCACGAGCGTTCCGTGTTCACGAAATGGCCGCAAAACCCTGCTTGACGCGTTTACGCTGTATCTGAAATGAGGAGGCATAGCCTGTGGCTGAGGAGATGCTTGCCTGGCTCACCAATTTGACGCTCGGGCGAAACAACTTTGTGATCACCATTTTGCTATGCGAAATCCTTTACGCTATCCCCGCACGCCCACGCACCATCCGGCGACTGCCCGCATGGGTGCTGCCGGCGGCCGGGATCCTGCTGTTTGTGGCGATTGGCGTCAATATGCCGCCGATCCTTGCCGGTCCGATCTCTGTCGCCGTCACCACCCTGGCCGTTTTTGCCCTGTCCCTGCTGATCGGGTGCGGTGTGCTGGAGGAGGACCCCTGGCGAATTCTTTTCAATGGCACGGCGGCTTATGCGACACAGAATCTTGCGCTGAACCTCAGTGAGTTTCTGATTCTGGTATTGCAAGCGGCTGGCTGGTGGAAGCTGCTGCTTCACTTCGGGGTGCAGGGGATGGCATATCTTGCCTGCTATTACCTGTTTGCCCGCAAAGCCAGGAGCAGTGAGCTGCACCTGAACAAGCGCGTGGTGATTCAGCTGCTGCTGATCACCGTCTTCATCTCCAACTTCCTCTTCTCCTTTTTCGCCGTCAATCAGATGACCAGGAGCTACATCCACATCCCGCTGGCCATCTGCGGCATGCTCACACTACAGCTGCAGTTTACCGAGTATCGGGACGGCAATGTGCTGCGGGAAAAGGAGATCCTGGAGCAGCTGCTGTTCAGGGAGCAGAAGCGGCATGAGCTGATGCAGGAAACCATCGACATCATCAACATCAAGAGCCACGATCTGAAAAAGCAGGTGCAGCTGATCCGCCGAATGGGCGCCTTGCCGGACGCTGTGCTGCAGGAGGTGGAGAGCGCAGTCAACGCCTATGATGCCATGGTGGACACGGGCAGCCACAGCCTGGATCTGATCATCCTGGAGGAGAAGCTGCTCTGCGAAAAGTATCACATTCCCATGGATGTCATGGCGGACGGCAAGGTGCTGGACTTCATTCCGCCCGCGGATCTCTACTCGCTGATCGGCAACGGCCTTCGCAATGCGGTGGAGCGCTCACTCAAGGAGAGCGAGCAGCAGCGGAGCATTACCCTGAGCATCCACCAGGCCGGCGGGTACGCCATTGTCCAGATCACCAACTATTGCTCGACACCCATTACCTTTGTGGGCGGCATGCCGAAGACAGACAAGGACGACCAACGCTTCCACGGCTACGGCCTTAAGAGCATGGAGTACGTTGTCAAGAAGTATGGCGGCAACATGGTCCTTGATTATCATGACAACGTGTTCATGGTCAAGATCATCATTCCCCTTGAGCCTCGCGCCTGATTGGCCAACCTTCCGACTCGGCCAGCATCCCTGCTGGCCTTTTGCGTTGCAGAAAGGTTGGGTGATACTGCCTGTGCGCGATGTTGGAATTGTCTCTGAATTTTACAGAAAACCAACCGAATTTTGCATTCCCAACCGCTTTTGGCACTCAGAACACAGGTTTTGCGGAAACCGCGTCCAGCGGATAATGGATGTGATAGAATACGGACAGCGTAAGGCAAGTGGGCCTTATCAGACAAACAAAGGAGGGTGAGCCATGAAAACTATCACCAAGCGTTTTGCTCTGCTGGTCGCGGCTGTCATGCTGATGTCCGTGGCGGCTGTTCCCTCGTTCGCCGAGGGAGCCAAGTGGACCGAGACCGATACCGGCGACGGCTGGTATCTGGTCACCAATGAGGGCGGCGACACACTGGGCTATTCCAAGCTGTCCGGCAAGTCGCTGCTGGAGGCGGATGGCTACGCGTTCAAGGATCTGAACGGAAACGGCGCGCTGGATGTCTATGAAGACTGGCGTCTCACCGATGAAGAGCGTGCCACCGACCTGGTCAACCGGATGAGTGGCGAGGAGATCGCCCCCTATCTGACCCACGGCGGTTGGGGCACCTTCGCCACGGACCGTGACATGTTCCGCAGTGAGGAGACCAATGCCAACGGCATGAAGTTCATCAAGGCCGGCGGCCGCGGCGGCGTCACCCGCAACATGGGCAACAACCAGGAGAGCAACATCAACCATGCCAAGTGGGTCAACCTGGTGCAGGAACTGTGCGAGGAGCTGCCCTATGGACTGCCAGCCATGATCTCGATCGACCCGAACGGCCAGTCCGGCATCGTTGAGACCCTGTCTCTGGCGGCCACCTTCGACCCGGCCCTCGCCCTGGAAGTCGGCAAGGCCTACTCCAAGCAGTACCGTGCGGCGGGCGTCAATATGATGCTGGGCCCGCAGGTCGACGTAGGCACCTCTCCCCTGATCCAGCGCGGCAGCGGCACCTACGGTGAGGATCCCGCCCTGGACCGCGACATCGCTGAGGGCTTTGTCTCCGGCATGCAGTCCACCTTCGCCGAAGATGGCACGGACCTGGGCTGGGGCCCCGACTCTGTCATGACCATCATGAAGCACTGGGTTGGCTCCGGCGCCCAGGAGGCCGGCCGTGATGACCACTCCTCCGAGTTCGCCGTGTATCCCGGCCACAACTTCGAAGTGCAGCTGATCCCCTTTGTGGACGGCGCCTTCAACCTGAAGCACTCCATCACCGGCAAGGCCGGCGGCATTATGACGAACTATTCCGTTAACGCCGACCTGAACAATAAGCTGGCCTATGACGGCGAGCAGTACTTTGCCGGTGCCTTCAATGCGTACAAGTACGACCTGCTCAAGCAGATCGGCTGGGATGGCTACATTATCTCCGACTGGGGCCCCCTGTCCGGCGGCAACGGCTCCTGGGGCTGGAAGGACTACACCAACGGCGAGCGCGTCGCCCGTGCCATCTCTCTGGGCATGAACCAGATGGGCGGCTTCAGCGACATGGACGCCATGGCGGAAGCCTGGGAGATTCTCTGTGAGGACTATGGCGAGGAGAAGGCGCTTGAGCTCATGCGTGCCTGCGCCTACAAGAACGTCATTGCCTGCATGCGTCTGGGCCTGTTCGAGAATCCCTACTGCTCCATCGCCCGCGTGAAGGAGACCAACTGGACCGAAGATTCCATTGCTTTCGGTATCGAGACCCAGCTGAAGGCCATGGTCATGCTGAAGAACAACGGCCTGATCAAGGATAACACCGCGTCCGAGGAAAAGCTGACCATCTACGTGCCCGCGAGCTTCACCGCCGGCGGCATGGTGTCCGGCTGGCGCGGAATGTCTTATCAGAAGGCGACCGCCACGGTGGGCTTCTCTATCCCTGAGCTTGAAAAGTACTTCAACGTGATCACCGATACCATCGGTGATCCCACCGGCACCACGCCTGACGGCGAACCCGAGCCTCAGCTCAGCGACATCACCGCGCCCTCCGCGGAGGAGCTGGCTGCCGTTGACTTCATCCTCGTGCCCATGAACGGCCCCTTCACCGCCTCCGCCGTGGATGACAAGTATGACGCCGAGGCCGACGAAGAGTACGGCATGTACACCGCGCCCAACCTGCAGTATCGCGGCCGCACCGCCACCGAGGCGCGCAACCCCTCTATCGGCGGCGAGATGCAGACCATCACCTTCAACGACGGCTACGAGATGCAGACCACTATCCGCAAGGCGAACCTCTCCTACTGGAACAAGACGGTTGGCGACGCTGTCACCGTCACCCAGCTTGAGAAGCTCGAGGAGATCAAGGCCATGGGTCTGGCGGCCCCCATCGTGGTCGTGATGAAGTCCAACAACTCCGGCGCCATGTGCTGGCATGAGGTCGAGCCTCTGGCTGACGTCGTCTTCTACCGCTATGGCACCGTGACGGACGCCGCCGCGGCCCAGATCATCGCTGGCAAGGTAGAGCCCTCCGCCTTGCTGTGCCAGACTCAGCCGATCTCCATGGAGGCGGTTGACAAGGATCAGGAGGACGTTCCGCGCGATGTGGAAGCCTATGTGGACGCTGCCGGCAATGCCTACGCGTTCGCCTACGGCCTGAACTGGTCCGGCGTGATCAACGACGAGCGCGTGTCCACCTACAACGTGCCGCCGCTGACCAAGGTCGAGAACATGGAGTTCAAGTACGCCGACGCCATGTAAGTCCGTTCTCCTTTGACTAAAGTACACCCCATCTGACAGAGGGGGGCAGGGGGAAGCCTCTGCCCCCCTTATCCAGATAATACAGCCGGGGCCAGAGGCGTGACGCTTTCGTCTGCCCGGCTTCACAAGGAGGAGAAGTTCCTTGGCAGATCTGATTATCAATATCCTGTCGCCCATCATTGTATCCATGGGCGCCAGCGCCGCTGACGTGGCAAACTACGTGCATGCGGTGGAGCCGCAGATCAACATCATCATGATTGCCCTGGCTGTTATGATCGTGATCCTCATCGCGGCGCACTGGATTGCGAAAAAGGGCAACCGCCATGTCATCCGCTGGACTGCCGTCATCGCGTGGCTGGCCGTGGTGGTATTTGCCGCCAACCAGATGGTACAGGGCCCCCTCAAGGCGATCCTCTCCAACGTGACCAGCGCGCCCAAGGCGGAATTCTCTGAGGACATCGTGGCCAACAGCCGACAGACCACATCTGATGTCGGAACCGAGGGCATTGTGTTGGTGAAGAACAACGGCATTCTGCCTTTGAAGGACACTCCCAACCTGAACGTCTTCGGCTGGGCCTCCTGCTATCCGGTGTACAGCGGAACCGGCTCCGCCTCCGCCGGCGATGCGGGCCCCGCGGTCAGCACGCTGGCCTCCCTGCGGGATGCGGGCTTTGACACGAACGCGGATCTGAGAAAGCTCTATCTCAACTATTCCAAGACCTACAAGACGGACCGGCCGTCCATCACCATGCAGAAGCAGGACTGGACGCTGCCCGAGCCGCCCCGCAGCAAGTATACCGACCAGATGATGGCCGACGCCGTGGCCTATTCCGACACGGCGATCATCGTCATCGGACGCAGCGGCGGCGAGAACGCGGATCTGCCCACCGACATGAACGCTGTCATCAAAGGCACCTACGACGTGGCCAAATCAGGCGTGATCGATTCCAAGTATGCCGGCAACTACGGCTACACCGGCGGCGTCTACACCAACAACGGCGACTACGACGACTTCGAGCCCGGTGAGCACTATCTGGAGCTCTCCCGGACGGAGGAGGACATGGTCGAGCTGGTATGCTCCACCTTCAGCAAGGTCATCGTTGTCGTCAACGCCAACAATGCCATGGAGCTGGACTGGGTCGACAAGTATGATGCCATCGGCGCCGTCCTGCTGGTGCCCGGCACAGGCAACGCCGGCATGAGCGCCCTGGGCGGCATCCTGAACGGCTCCATCAACCCCTCCGGCCGCACGGTGGATACCTATCTGAAGGATCTCACCCTGGCGCCGTCCTTCCACCATTCTGGCAATTCCGGCAACCATCTCTTCACCGGCAGCAATGCGGAAGACCTGATCAAGCGCGTGGGCCGCAACGACATCAGCTTCCAGGGCGTGATCTCCTTCACCGATTATGTCGAAGGCATCTATATGGGCTACAAGTTCTATGAGACGGCCGCCGAGGAGGGTGTCATCAACTATGACGAGTATGTCCAGTATCCCTTCGGCTATGGCCTCTCCTACACCTCCTTCGAGCAGAAGATTACGGACTTCCAGCAGGACGACAGCGCGCTGAACGTGTCCGTGCAGGTCACGAACACCGGTAACGTCGCGGGCAAGGATGTCGTGGAGCTGTACTTCACGCCGCCCTATGTGAACGGCGGCATTGAGAAGGCTTCCGTCAACCTGCTGAACTTTGGCAAAACCGGCATGCTTGAGCCCGGCGCTTCCGAAAACATGACCCTCACCGTCCCCATGGAGAACCTCGCCAGCTATGACTCCGGCAAGGCCATGACCGCGAACGGCGGCTGGGTGCTGGAGGCCGGCGAGTACAGCGTGTCCATCCGCCGCAGCTCGCATGAGGTGATCGAGAGCAGGACCTTCACGCTCGGCGCGGACAAGGTGTATGACAACGGCGCCCGTCCCAGCGACAAGACGGCCGTGGAAAACCGCTTCCCGTCCATGGAAGGGACCGACAAGACCTACATCTCCCGCAAGGATCACTTTGCTAACCTGGCGGCGGCCATCGCCCCTCACAACAGTCTTGAGCTCAGCAAGGAAGAGGGCAAGGCCGTGCAGGCATGGGCTTTCGGCAACCGCAACTATGATCCCACCGACTACGACAACCCCGACGATGTGATGCCCACGCTGGGCGCCCAGAACGGGCTGAAGCTGGCGGATCTGGCCGGCAAAGCTTACGACGATCCGCAGTGGGAGCTGCTGCTGGACCAGCTGTTACTGGACGACATGATTACCCTGATCAACACGGCCGGCTGGAATACGGCCGCCATCGATTCCGTGGGGAAGGTCGGCACCTATGAGTTCGACGGCCCCTCCGGCTTCTCCAACTATCTGACCGGCCAGATGGGCACCCAGTTTACCACGGAAGTGCTGCTGGCCCAGACCTGGAGCAAGGCTTTGGCGGAGCAGGTCGGCGACGCCATTGCGCAGGAATTTGCCAACGCGAACAGCTTCGGCTGGTACGGACCCGCGATGAACCTGCACCGTTCCGCCTTCTCCGGCCGCAACTTCGAGTACTACTCCGAGGATGGCACCCTCTCCGGTCTGATTGCCTCCGCCGAGGTCAACGGGGCCGCGAAGTTCGGCGTCTATCCGTACCTGAAACACTTTGCTGCCAACGACCAGGAGACCAACCGCTGCGCCTTCCTGCTCACCTACATGACGGAGCAGAACCTGCGCGAGAACGTTCTGAAGCCCTTTGAAACGGTGGTGAAGCATTTCGACTTCGAGCACCGCGTCATGGGTATCATGACCGCTTACAACTTCCTGGGTACCACTCCGGTCATCAGTAACAAGCCGTTGCTGACCGATGTGCTCCGCGGCGAGTGGGGCTTCATCGGCAGCGTGATCTCGGACTACAACGGCTCCTACGGCTATCAGATCAGCGATGCGGCCGTCCGCGCCGGCAACGACCTGATGCTGGGCCAGGGCATGGCTGAGTCCAACAAGTTTACCGACACGGATTCCGCCACGCTGGTGCTGGCCATGCGCCGCGCCTGCAAGAATGTGCTCTACACCACCGCCAACAGCGGCTATTATGCCGACGTGATCGCGGATGTGGAGGCGGCCGCCGCCGAAAAGGAGGCCGCCAGGAATGTCAACGTTGTGGACGAGATGATGGGCAAGGTCAACCTCGGCGCCGGTCTCGGCCTCGGCGTGATCTGGCTCGCGGTGATGGCCCGCTGGTTGCTGAAGAAGAAAAAGGCCGGCAAGACGCAGACCGCGTAACCCAGTGCACGTCCCCTGCCCAGCCCCGGGAGAGATGAGGAGGCTTTCCGGTCTTCCCAATGAAGGAGAAGATGAAAATGAAAAAGATTCTGTCTCTGGTTCTCTGTCTGGCGCTTCTGTGCATGACAGCCTCAGTTCTGGCCGAGGGCTTGACGCTCAACGCGGAGGTTGCACCCTCCGGCGCCGCGGTCACCTCCATCACCATCGCTGATCCCGCTGTCAAGCCCACCGATATCAAGGCTGCGTTCAGCCTTGACCTGACCGTCACCCGCGGCTGGGGTCCCGATGCCGCGACCGAGATCGTTTCCCAGCCCATCTATAAGGCGGAGTGGGCGCCGGATGGCTCCGTCACCCTGACGACCGACTCCTTCGCCCCCAGCGCGAAATTCACGGTCACCTACGCGATTCCGGCCGAGGAGGGAACCGAGGCGCAGGTGCTGGGTACCTGGACCGAGGCGGACGCCACGGTGAAGTATGCCATCGTGGATGATTTCATCCAGGATACCTGGGCGGGCACCGCGAAGGATGCCGAGGGCAACGATGTGGAGGTCAGGATTGTCTATCGCCTGTATGTGCCTGAGAACGCGGAGAATGTGCCCCTGGTGATCACCATGCATGGTTCCGGCGAGTCAGGCGATAACGGCCTGGCCCACGTGACGGCCAGCCAGATCACCACCTGCTGGGCCAACCCCGCCTGGCAGGCGGAGCATCCCTGCATCGTCTTCGCGCCCCAGTGGCCCGACTCCGACATGAGCAACAACCTCGAACTCCGCGATGGCTATCTGGCTGTCTATCACGAAATGATCGCGGACGTGATTGCGAAGTACCATCCCTCCAAGACCTATCTGGCCAGCCTTTCCATGGGCTCCCGCCTGGGCTTCCGCTATCTGACGCTGTATCCGGAAGCCTTTGATGCCGCCCTGATGCTCTGTGGTGCGCTGCAGAACGCGGATCTCTCCGGCGTGACAGAAAAGCCCATCTGGCTGGTACACGCGGTGGCTGACCCGGTTAACGCTGCGCAGAACTCCATCGATGCCTATAACCAGCTCGCCGCAGCCGGCAACACCAATGTTCGATTGACCCTGGTCACAGCCGAGGGCATGAATGGCGTGTTCGCGCACGCAGTGTGGCAGCAGGTTTTCAGCGACCGCGAATATATGGACTGGCTGTTCGCCCAGTAACCAACGGATGCTCAAGTGGATCAACATCGGGCTGATCGCCCTGGTGGTGATCTGGGGCATACTGGCCTTTGTCCGCCGTTTCTCCTACAGATAGAAGCAGAAGGCAAAGTTCGCCGCCGCGAATCCCGTCTGAGATAACTGAGCAAAATGACCACAGGGCCGCTCCCAGCGATGGGAGCGGCCCTTGTGTGTGTGCCGGGCATGGCACAATTCTCGCGGGTGAAAATCCCGCCACGGGTATTTACCGCCAAGTGTAGCGAACCGCAAGCTGCTACCAGTAATGGCAGGAGGGGAGAAAGCGGTGTACTTTACGCCCGGATATACTTCTGCTTGCTGCTGTTGGGCTTGTCTGGGATCGTTCGCTTCAGCCTGCCGCTTTCCAGCAAGGGTAAAAGAATGCTACGTCTGAAATAATCCTGCGATTTGATGCCACAGAACTCCTGCATCTCAATACGGCTTTTCGCTTCTTCGCAGTATCGCAGGAGAGCGTTGAGTCTTTGTATATCAAGGTTTACTATTACAGTTTTTTCTTCGACTTCACCACCAACTTCACCACCAACTTCACCACTTACTTGACCACGTGCCTGTGGTGAAGTCCCAGGCCCAACCTTTGTCATGGAGCCAAAGGAGAGAGGAATGATGATCTTGAACACATCGCCTTCGATGAATTCCGGCTCCGCGCCGCTGTACATCATGGTGTACTTATAGCTGTTCCGCATGCCGGAGCCCAGCTCGTCAGCATACCCGATTTCTCGGAATACTTTGCTGATGGCGGGATTCTTGGCGAAGGGCTCAAAGCTTCTGATGTCCAGCGCACCGATGCCGTGTG
Source organism: uncultured Clostridia bacterium (assembly GCA_947165425.1). Classification (GTDB taxonomy): domain Bacteria; phylum Bacillota; class Clostridia; order Christensenellales; family Aristaeellaceae; genus RUG11272. The sequence continues at coordinate 5,496 of CAMVAJ010000053.1, read as the reverse complement.
CCCGGTTTCCATTTTCCACGGTGATCCTGTCTCGCTCGATCAGCAGCTTGGCCACATACCCGCTGGAGTAATCCCGGTGAGCCAGGGAGTTTGAGATAATTTCGCGTAGGATCTTGTCCCTGGCGCTAACACTCTGGATGCCGTCCAGCACGAACAGATCATTCAGATGCTTCTGCCCGAAGGCGAACATCTGCTCATAGGATTCCAGCAGGTTTGTTAGAATGACCTCCCGGTCGTCATAGCGATCTACGTTATAGACGCGGTAAATGCAGTCTGTTTTGTGATGAGCGCAGGCTGAGGCGATCATGTTGTCCGTGCCAAACAGCAGAACTGCCGCCAGGGTGATGCCGGTTCTTCCTTCTTCATCCGTCAGGATCAGCCCACTCGTTCGGAGCAGTTCTTCATTGTCCATATCTGCCCAGGGATGACGCTGCTTATCGAAGAGCTGTTTCCGGGTAATCGCCATCTCCCGGGCTTTGTCGATCAGATCAGCGCGGAGATCGGATACGCTCCAATGGGGATAGACCCTGTTTACGTAATAGGTGCTTTGCTTGCGGGCATAGCACTGAAAGACCCGGTCGGATAAGTCGGTAATGTCCATATCCGCATCGCCATTCCTGTCAAAGATCCGCCCTTTATGACGAACGACTGACGGGCTGACGGGAACGTGAATGTGGATGATATGGTATTCGCCGGCCTGCTCCTGGATCATTTTGCCTTTCTTGTCCACGCCGGAGAAGGTGCCATCAGAGACGAAAAGGTACTCTCTGGCTGACAGATAGAGCGGCGGAAAGATCTTATCCTTGTTGTTGGCCAGCGTGACGAAGTTTGTAATGAGCTTTGCTGCGGCCGACGGATCGACGCCGAAAACAACGCCGGTATCGTGAACGCCCAGGAAAATATCGCCGCCCTCCCGATTGGAGAATGCGCAGACGGAATCAAATAGGGATTTCGGCAGATCGGTTCTGGCTTCCTTGTATTCGACCTGATAATTCTCTCCATGCCGGATCAGAGACAGAAGTTCCTCCGGCAGGCTGGGAATTCTGCTGCTCATCGCTGATCACCGTCCTGTCCGTTTTCAGTCCGTTTTACATAAGTCAGCTGAATATCATAGCCCAAGGCTTCGACCATGCTGGTAAAGGTTTTATTGACGACTGTTTCCTTCTGCCGGATCACCCGGTTGACATAGGCGGGCGTAGTACTGATTTCATGCGCCAGTTTGGCCTGCGTTGTCCCGGCTTCAATGCACATGACTTTTATATCGATCTCAACGTTGTTTTTGACCACGATCCATACTCCTTTGACAGCCAGATTGAAATTGCACATAAGAGACAATTAATTATATCTCAGTACAGCATGGATTTCCAGTATTCTGGAGTATTATTTGCTTGTTCTATCCCAATGATACTTGGATCGCAATCTCGTTGTGCCGGGATTCGTACTGGCAGAGTGCATTAGAACGGGCCATTCGAAAAAGCCGCCTCCAGGGAGACGGCTAAGTGGAGCATGATTATGCATAGACCAGTTCGTTGAGGATTATTTCTTCTGTCCGCTGCCGGATGCTATTCATGCATCTGACCCAAGCAAGTTGATCTCTTGTTTTCATCTCTTCGCTGATGCCTTCAGCATCTGCCATTTGTCGGACCATACGGTCCATCCGATCAGCGCAGCAGGTATCGATTTCCGCCAGGTGCTCGTACAGCTTTCCGGAAAGGATGAGTCGCTCATACAGCCCGGGGCGATGCTTTTCAAGGTAGCTTTTGCGCATCCTGCCATAGCGGCCGATGCCCTGTTGGGGAGTTTCAGCAAATTCAAGAGCAGGGAAATAATAGTCTCCGTGAAAGGTATAATGAATGCCGTTTTCGATGATTTCCTTTTTCATCTGTGCCATGGTGATGACCTCCTTTGTTACGTTTGTTGATCAGTTTGCTTGTTTCTGCCCCCTTCAACAGCGTGCCTCAGCAGATCATCTCCGGTTGTTGGTTCCACCCCAATTTCCACCCCAACCAGGGTTTACTCAGAGTGTATGATATTGATCGATTTTGTCTGATTCGATTCCAACTTTGTACCAGATTATACAAAAAGATGCATTATTTACAGCTGCCTCCGACTTCAAGTCCTGTTTCCCGCACCACGGAACCCTTGAGAAATCAAGGGTTCCGATTTTTTTATGCGCGGAAATACCCAAACCGTACCCAAACGATACCCAATCATCACATGTTTTCAATGAAGGCCTGCATCCTGTTTGCCGATTCGCGGCGCATGGTGTCCGTCACATGACCGTAGCGATCCAGCGTGAACGCTGCGGAATAGTGGCCCATGTTTTCCTGCAGGGTCTTGATGTCGTCCCCTGCCCGAAGGCTGTTCACTGCGAAGGTATGGCGCAGATCGTGCACCCGGTGATGCTCCAGACCGGCCGCCGCCAGGATGTCCTGGAATTCTTTCCAGATGGTAGGCTGCGAGTAATGACTGCCGTCTTTGTGGGTAAAAACCAGATTGGGAAACTCCCCCGGATTCCACAGGTCGCCCATCAGGAGCCGCTGCTCCGCCTGGGCGATTTTGTGCTTTTTGAGCACCTGCATGATGTAGGGAGCGGGAGCAATGACGCGGGTCTTGCCGTTTTTGAGGGTGCCGAAGCGATACTTCTGCCCCTTCTTGCGGGTCTGCACCAGCTGCTTTTCCACGTGGATCACTTCGTTCTCGAAGTCCACGCAGTCCCAGGTCAGGCCGATCAGCTCGCCGATCCGCATCCCGGTGAAGGTGGCCGTCAGAAACAGCGTCTCGAAGGGGTTGCCTTTCAGCGCTTCGAACAGCTTTTTCTGTTCCGGTGCGTCCAGGGGTACCACCGGCTTCTCCACCACCTTGGGACGGATGGTGTAGGCGGACGGGTTCTTCGTCAGATACTCCACCCGCATGGCCATGTCCAGCGCTCTGTGCAGGATGCCATGGATGTTCTTGATGTACTTCGGGCTGCGCTCCTCTGTCCGGAGCTTGTTGTAGAACTTCTGGATCATCGGGGTGCGGAGCTGGCTGAGCGGGATACTCCCAAAGACCGGCTTCAGGAAGAGCCGCACAACCGACTCATAGTTGATCATCGTGCCCGGCTTCACATCCGCCAGGTATTCCTTGAGCCAGGTGTCCAGCCATTCGCCGACGGTCATTTCCTTCGGGCCAGCGGGCGTTTCCGCGGACTGGGAAAGTTCTGCGGACTGGGGAAGGCTGGCAGCAGGCGGATCACCCGCCTGCTGTCCTCCTTCCTGCAGCGCCTTCATCTTCTCCCGGACTTCCCTCTGGGTCCGGCCGTAGACGCTCTTGCTGATCAGCTTGCCCGTCACGGGATCGGCACCCACCGTGATCCGCCCCTCCCATGACCCGTTGCTTCTTTTTCTCATGGATCCTTCGCCGTTCGCACGTTTCCTCATCAGGAATCTCCTTTCGTGAGCCAGTCCATCAGAGACTTCCGGGAGATCAGGATCTTCCTGCCGACCTTGATGCTGTGAAACTGTCCTGTACGGACAAGATCATACATCTTCGGATTGCAGACCCCGACCAGCTGGGCAGCCTCCTGGACGGTCAGTGTCAACTTTGTGTGCTCAGGCGAAGAATTCTGCGGTATATCGTTGTCAAGGTGCTCCGGCTCCTCCAGAGCCGCGGTGCCGTCCAGCCTGCGGATAGCCTCGTCCACAATCTGGTGTACCTGTTCTTCAGTATAAGTCCTGTTTCTCATCATGGCAATATCCTTTCGCACTTTAAAGTCATGAAGTTTGTAAACTCTTTGTATCCCATCACTGCACGGCCTGTTTTGACAGGTGGCCTGAATTTCATGCCAGTCAGCTGGCTGGGTGCATCATTTTCAGGCCACCATGGCCTTGAATTCAGGCCACCCTGGTCTTGAATTCAAGCCACCTTGGTTCCGACTGTGGTTTCGTCTGTGGCTCCATCATGAGGCCAGTCATGTCGCGGATCATCACCCCAACCCGCTGAAGAGGCTGGACGACGATCCAATCCGGATGCATTGCTGTCAACCAGCTCGTGTCAACTGGCGCTGTAACCTTTTTCTGACGTACATGACACTGCCTCTTTCCTGTGTTATGTATTTCTTCTCAGTTGACAGTTGACCAGTTGACAGAGGAGGAAGAAGCCTTACAGGATAAGGGGTTACCCCGTCAACCAGGGTGTCAACGGGCTCCCGGATTCTCGTCAACTGGCACCGCTGAACGGATTGCCTGCCGGGTCATCGACGATCAGAAACCCCGTCTGTTCATCCCTGGCCCGGCCTGACGTGTCAACTGGCTCAGGCGGAACGGCCGGAGTTGCTGCCTGCGAAGGGACTCGTTCCCAGCCCCGCTGGGTGCCGTACTTCTCGAAACGCCGGGAGTTCGGAAACGCACGCCATGTGGTGCTTGTCGATGTGGGTCGCCACGACGAATGCATTCTGATCGCCCGTTAGCTGGGAAGCCAATTCTCTTCCGATTTCATTTGCCAGCTCCGGCGTGATCTCTCCAGGCCTGAAAGCCTGACGGACATGATAGGCAATTACCTCGTTATGCTGGGTGCGGCCGGTGCTCGTCTGGTACTGCTGACGGTACAGCATGAATTCCTCCGCCGCTGTTTCCGGCGAGCAGGCATGTGTTGAAACCAGCATTCCGCTGATTGTCTTCTCAGGATTCATGATGTAATCCAGCCGCTCCCTGATGCACTGAGCTGCGGTTTTGTCTTTGCTGACATGAATGGACATGATTCTTGTGGTGGCCATGGCTCCTCCTTTGCATCAAAAAAGCGGAGGCTTGTGACCGGCAAGCCGCCGCGGATATAAACATAATGAGATCAGGTTTCACCCGCTGTTCAGATTCAGGCGCGCAAGAATCTGATTCAACACGCCGAGAATCTGATTCTGTTTGTCTGCGATATCATCCATCTCCGTCTCATAAATACCGCCGTGCTCGTTCATCCGGCGGGCAATCTGATTGACGTTGTTGCTCAGCCTGCCCAGCAGCCGGACAGCCTGATGCAGCTCCGGCAGATCCAGCTTCAGCACGTAACCGTTCAGCGCCATGGCCCGGATATAAGCTGACTGGTTGCTGATCCCGGCCGCCTTCATCTTCTCCCGGATGCGGTCAGATTCCGCTTCCGATGCTTTGAAGCTGTAGTGAACTGTGCGCTTGTCCTTCGGTTTCATCATCAATCCTCCTTCCGCTTGCGGCGGGAAATAGAAAAGCACCGGCGCGCTTGCCAGTGCTTCTATGCTTACAGTGTACATGGTAGCACATATTCAAAGGGGTGCCAAGGGGGCCAATCGGGGGCTAAATAGGGGCCGGTTGGGGGTCAGTTCTGTATTCCATGATCCCAGTTTACATGATATTACGTCAACCGGGCGACGTGAAGACGACATCGGGGCGACATTGGGCGACATCCGGGCGACACAGTGCGACATATATGCCTAAACTGTACCCCGTAAAATGGACACACGAAATTGCGACGGACCCAAATTGTGGA